>CAMBZK010000008.1 GCA_945872225.1 candidate division TM6 bacterium UASB124 | reverse complement strand
ACGACAGGAAGCTTTGGCTAAGCCATCTGAATTGGTTAATAGACAACAACAAATAGCAGACTGGACGCGTGCATACAAGCAAGAGCTTGAGTCTTTTGGTCCTGATAGGGCACTTGGGGTAGTTAAAAAAATGGCTGTAGATAATGGTTTTAGCGCTGATCACGGAGCCATACTGGAGGCTGAAAGGATAGCAGAACAAGTTCGACTTGAACCAGTACCAGCTGTTGACGCAGTGCCTGTGGCTGGCGAAGCTGGATTCGTTGCGGCAAGGGTGGCCGCTATTGAAGCTAAAATGCCAAAGCCTAGTCCTATTGATACATCAATAGAGAGCGGAGGTACTTCACGTGCCCCACGCAGTAGCAGTACTCAAGAAGCGGCACTTGTTGAGCGTGAATTTGCAGCTGCGGATGAAGCACAGCGTAGCTCAAATGCTGAAAGAGTAGCAGTAGTAGCAGGAAATGAAGCTCTTAATGCTGCACAGCTAAATCAAGTGGTAGCACCAATTCCGGTTCCGGTTGTGCTGCCAGTGCAACAACAACAAGTACGTGATGCAGGGCAGCAAGTGCAACCAGTGGTGCGCCCACAGCAACCAGCGCCACAGCAGCCAGGTGGTAACAATCTTTTAAATCGAAATCGTGGGCCAAACCAACCAGCCCAAGGCAATGGTAATGCTGGATTAGTTGGCAGACGACAACCTAATGAGCAACCAAATGGACTGCCTAATCGGCCAGTTGATCCAAACTAAAAAGTAATAATTAACTTGTTTTAAAGAGAGCGGGCTTCGTAACTATCGAAGCCCGCTCTCTTTACGTTTTGGCATCCTCATAGTCGTATGATCGCCCGCATGACGGCTGAACCGCTGAGCCAAGCTTTGAGCTCACTTTTGGTAACAACGAATGGTCGTTTTACCCTGAAAAATGACACAGATAGAAAATATTTTTAAAATTATTGATTTTCAAATAGAAACTATTTTACAATGAGTTTAATAAGGTTACGAGTGTTTCGTACCGTATAAAAATTAATGGTTCTATTTAGGGAGTCTGTTTATGATGAATAAAAAACTATACGCCATGTTGCTGCTAGCAAGCTTAAGCTTTGTTACGCAAAACAATGCCGCTGATACAACTAAAGATACTGGTGCGCCTAGTAGAGCATCAAAGCGTACTGGCCGTGCTGCTAGCCGAACAACAACTGGTCGTGGTGGTCGGACTGCTGTAAGACGTCAGGGTGTAGCTAGTGCTACAAGACGTCGAGCACAAGGACAGGTCCAAAGCCAGCCAAAAACGGCTATTCTTGGTACTGATAGCGCAACGTATACGCCTCAATGGTTGCCTCAATCAGAGGGTGCAGCAAAGCCAGCTGGAAAACAAGTACGTGGACGTGGGCGCGGCGGTGCTCGAAAGGATCCTCGTGATCTAGTTGCTAAACACAAGGCGGCACGAGCAGTAAAGCCGGTTACTCAAGCTGAAACGGTAAAAGCAAACGCTTTCTTGGACAAATTTATTACATCATTTAAAGATAAGCAAAACCCTAACTTTACAGAAATTACAGCCTTTATGGAGCAATTTAACACACCAGAAGAGATACAAGCTGTTCTGCTGAATGCATCACCAGACAAAGTAACAGCAACCATGCTGGTGCTTGTTGAAATGATCTCCCCATTTTTGCAAATGGCTACCATGTTCCAAGCTATGCAACCTGCTGTAGGGCCGCAGTCTATGTTTGCCCCTAGTCAGCCAGTAGGAGAACCTGCAGGAGAACCTACGATGGTTGGACCTATGCCCGTTGATATGAGCGATGGTGATGTTATATCCGGTGGTCAGCCAGCTGCTGAGGCACTGCCTTTGCCTCATTTTAATATGCAAAATGGCGAAGGCATCTATGATGGCGGTAGTGAGCATGTGGGGAATTTGCCAGATGGTGCTCTGAGAACTGCTATAGCGCGGGCTCCAGCAGCAGATTCAGTTGCTGTATTGCCAGCACCTGCTCAAATTTCTCCTACAGCTGGTTTTGTAGGAATTGCACAACAAGTAGCCGCTCAGGCTCAGCCTCTTGTTAAACAAGTTGTTAACGATGGCAAGGTAGTTGCGGTCCAGGCCGGAACTCAGGCGGTTAATCAAGCAAAAGAAGCAGCGAAGGCGAAGGCTAACGGCTTTTGGAGTCAAATTTCAAATAGAGTGAAGGGATCTTCTGGGAGTGGAGTGAATAGCTCTGGGAATTAATAAAATTTAGTGATTTCCATACAAAACAACGATAATAAAAAAGGGGCCCCATTTTCGGAGGCCCCTTTTTTATTATCGATTCTGCTTGGTTTAATTAGCTGCCGCTGGTGAAATCAGTATCGATTGGCTCGCTACCATCTTTCTTTGCTTCTGCATCTGATGGAGCTTCACCGGTTGCCCCTGGTTGCGGTTGTTGCTCTTTGTACAAAAACTCCGCAATTTTGTAGGATGCATTCATCAAATCAGTGTTCGCTTTTTCAAGCGCTTCTTTGTCTTCAGCTTTTTCAGCAAGTACTTTTTTAGCTTCTTCCAGCGCCGCTTCAACGGTACTGACATCTGCCATTGGAAGTTTTTCTTTATTTTCTTGCAATGTTTTTTCGACTTGGCTGATCATGCTGTCTAGGTTGTTGCGCTTTTCAACAGTTTCGCGACGTTTTTTGTCATCAGCTTCATGCAATTGTGCTTCGTTTACCATGCGTTCTACTTCTTCTTTTGCAAGGCCAGAAGAGTTGGAGATGGTAATTTTTTGCTCT
The DNA here is from genome assembly GCA_945872225.1 of candidate division TM6 bacterium UASB124. Classification (GTDB taxonomy): domain Bacteria; phylum Babelota; class Babeliae; order Babelales; family RVW-14; genus CAIKAH01. The sequence continues at coordinate 14,786 of CAMBZK010000008.1, read as the reverse complement.
TTGCCGGTGCCAAGATCTTTAGCAAAAACGTGCACAATGCCGTTTGCATCGATATCAAAGGTAACTTCGATTTGTGGTACGCCACGTGGTGCTGCTGGCAGCCCTTCGAGGCGGAAGCGACCCAATGATTTGTTGTCTTGGGCAAACTCGCGTTCACCTTGCACAACATTGATGTCTACGGCTGATTGATTGTTTTCTGCGGTTGAAAACACTTGAGATTTTCTGGTCGGGATCGTGGTGTTGCGCTCGATAATGCGTGCGGTAATGTTGCCCATGGTCTCAATGCCAAGAGACAGTGGGGTAACGTCGAGCAAGAGGACATCAGTTACATCGCCTGCGAGTACGCCACCTTGGATTGCAGCGCCGACAGAAACAACTTCGTCAGGGTTTACGGAGCGGTTAAGCTCTTTACCAAAGAAGCTTTTAACCATTTCTTGTACTTTTGGAATGCGGGTTGAACCACCAACCAAAATTACTTCATCAATTTTATTTACTTCGATGCCTGCGTCAGCAATAGCGCGCTTGCATGGTTCGAACAAGCTGGTGAAGATGTCAGCGCAGAGTGATTCAAACTTAGCACGGGTAATTTTGGTAACTAAGTGCTTAGGGCCTGATGCATCAGCGGTGATGTACGGCAAATTGATTTCAGTTTCTGGCATTGAAGAAAGCTCAATTTTAGCTTTTTCAGCAGCTTCTTTGAGGCGTTGTAGTGCCATTTTGTCGCTGTGCAGGTCCATGCCATTTTCGCGTTTGAACTCTGCGACCAAGTAGCCGATGAGGCATTCGTCGATATTGTCGCCACCGAGCATGGTATCGCCATTGGTTGACTTAACTTCGGTTACGCCATCGCCAACTTCCAAGATGGAAATATCAAAGGTACCGCCACCGAAATCGAACACGGCGATGGTTTCATTATGCTTTTTATCAAGTCCGTATGCCAATGCTGCGGCAGTCGGCTCGTTGATAATGCGGCGCACTTCAAGACCCGCAATTTTGCCTGCATCTTTGGTTGCTTGACGTTGTGCATCGTTGAAATACGCAGGCACGGTGATAACCGCTTCGGTTACCGCTTCGCCCAAATATTCTTCTGCTGCTTGCTTGAGTTTTTGCAGCACAGCGGCAGAAATCTCTTGAGGGGACATCTGCTTGCCATTGATTTCAATCGCACAGTCGCCGTTTGCGCTTTGTGAAACGGTGTAAGGAACCATTTTAAGGTCGCCCTGGTTGATTTCGCTGAATTTTTTACCAATGAAGCGCTTGGCAGAGAAAATGGTATTTGTTGGGTTGGTGATCGCTTGGCGCTTTGCAATTGAGCCTACGAGGCGCTGACCATCTTTGGCAAAACCGACGACTGACGGGGTGGTGTTTGCACCTTCTTGATTTGGGATAACTTTTGCGGTGCCGCCCTCCATGAACGAGACGACGGAGTTTGTTGTACCTAAGTCAATTCCTATAATTTTTGACATTTTTACTACCTTCTGTTTTTTGGCTTTAAATCGCTGTTTTCTGTGAAAAATCTTCTAAGTCTCACTCAAATATATTATCGATGTTATTAGTTTATTTTTTTCCCCGGAACCTGTCAAGCGGCCCTAGAGAAAATCTTAGTGTTAGGACTTAGATCAAAATAGAAAAATTGCTTGTTTTTGCTATTCGGATTGGCAATCGTCCAAACTAATGGGTCGCATAATTAAATATTATGTAAAACTTTTTCTGGCCTAACCCTCTACCGAGTTGCTTTTCGACCAAGCCATTCTCCTGTTGGCGGCGCGACGGGGCACTCCGTTGAGAACCCCTTGACTTTGCTTTGGGGCTTATGGGCTCGTGGGATCGGGCATGGGGGTGTTTAAAGCGTGGGTAGGGTTAAGGGTCAAGGGGTTCTCAACTCCGTGTGTAATAAGCTACGTTGTTAGTACTTGTTCTTTACCCTATGGGGATAGAGGGGAAGAGGAAGATCTGGTAATTGGGAATGGGAATTTATGGGAGGTTATAGGCATAGACATAGGCAAGAGAGTGAAAGAGCGTAGGAGTGAGTAGTGAGTATGGATAGTTGATAGTTGATATAGGTGTTAGGTGTGTTGATATAGGTGTTAGGCGTAAAGAGAAAAGAAAGAAAGAGAGAGTGATCTTATTAATACCAATAGTACGTCTTGCTTACTAAATCCGCGTGCGAGTGTACCAATATCACGTGCTTATTAATAACAAATCGTATCGCCTGCGAGATTATCTCCGTTGTTGCCATAGGTTATTGCATCTGAATTTGGTTTAAAAATCTCTTAAAAGAGACAAGCGGCGCCTCTGGCAGAGATTTTAGCGCAAAAACATTAGGGGGTAATGATATATTTACAAATGCATGAGACGAGCAGCCCAGTGGCGACACTTGCAGCAATAACCCAGCGAGAAGCATAGAACTTAAGCGAGACTTGCCAGGTGCTCCAAGCATTTGCGGCAATAACAGCAAAACTAACAGATCTAACAATAATGAGCGCGACGAGTGTTGTTACGGGGGATGTTACAATGTTGTGTTGAACTAAAATGTAGAGAGTTAATAATTCTGTCAGTTTGAATAAAAAAAGTTTGCTTGCTGCTTCTTCCATTATATAAAGCTGCTCATACAACAAGAAAAAGAATTCGGCAAAAGAGACAAATAAGAAAAGAAGAGCGAGCGCAATTGATTCGTTGGTGATGTTTGGTAGCCTGCTTATCTTGATTATGCTGTCAATATTAAGACCTATGATGATGATTATAGGCGCTAACATGCTTATGAGCTTGTTATTGATGCTGGTGAAAGCCTCCATTTTAACGGCTTGGCTTTCTTCTTTAACGTTAGCAAGCAAGGCGTTCCCTGGGTACCAAACGGTTGATTTGATGACAGACTGCAGGGCGTTGACGATGATGCTGGCAATATAGAATGTCCCTGCGGATACGAGGCCAAAGCGCCATGCGAAAAGTGGCGTTAAAAAATTACTGGTGAACATATTTCTTGTTACACGAAGCATGTAGTTAAAAAGCCGCATTTTCAATAGGCGTATTGGGAGAGGGTTTTTTATGGTGCAGGGGGCTTTTGGTAAGCTCCGCTGATGGGTAATTACCAATACGACGAACGCGGCAACACAGAGCATAGAGTCTATGAGGTGCGGGATAAATACCGTATTTAATGTTACGGGGCAGCCAAAAACCACTACTGGTACCCAGGTCATAATGAGATAAGCAAAGAGAATGGCTATTTCGATGCTGACGACATATTTCGTCAAAAATGTTGTGTGAAGCAGCATTCTAAGGAAGGTTCTTACTGTTTCTAGGCATATTATACTGGGGATAAGCCAGAGAAAGGGCAAGTCAGTGAATTTCGTTGCCGCAATATAGGTTGCGATGCCAGCACATCCTATAATCAGTGGGGCATGGGGGAGAAGAGAGTATTTGATCAAAAAAGTCTTAAAATTACTCTGGCTTTTATTCATTACGTGAATAAAAGGGGGCAATGAGTTAGTGGCACCAAGGTCTGCTATGTAGGTAACGAGATAAATGATAGAGAAAATGCTGCCCATTGTCCCATATAGAGCTGTTGGCATGCATTGCATCAGAAGAATACAATGTGATACTTTGCAGGCTTCGTAGACAAAACTACCACTTAGCGTCCATCGAAAGCTCGTTGCATATTGCTTATTAACGTGTTGGCTACTTCTGTTTGTCATGATTTATCGCCTTTCATACTCCTAAACCAGCTATGATTGGGCTTAGTATATAATTATTATGGCTAAAGGTAGAGCTTTCCTTTATCGCCTCTACAAAGATGTTTTTTACTGTTTAAGAGTCTTTTTTTTGGATTGTTTGGTTGGGTTGTTGTTTGTGCTACTATAGAGACTGCCAATAGTGTTATTTGCTGACTGGTTAAAACGGTGACGTAAAAGGGTGAGATATGCAAACCAACGTGCACAGCGTGCTGTGTGTGATCGGTTTATCTATTATGGTGATCGCGGGGCTCGCTTTTTCATGCGTGCAAGCAGAACCTATTATGCATCCTTCTCTGGCTATTTTATGCGAACCCGTATCTGTAAGCGATGCTCTTTTTGGTGGTGGTTGCTTAGAAAAAGTTGCTTTGCGGAATTCTCTTTGCCAACTAATAAGCGTACGAGTAGATACGTTCTTGTGTGATAGCACCGTACAGTCGCATCTATCTATTCAGCAGCGCGATACTATTGATCGTTTAAAGCGCAAGCTTGGCGGGGTTTCTCATAGTAATCGATCTATAAAAACATCATTGGCATGGATGGCAGCATTTGATGGGTTTGATGATGTTAGTCACCTGTATAGCTTGCTTGGTAGCATAGATGATGGAACTTACGACAATAAATTTTCTTCTGCCGCCATGTTTCCGGGGTTTCCTTTTGATGATTTAATTGCAAAAGTTCCTCTTGTCTCGGTAAAAGCGGCTTTGTCAGACTATAAAAATGGCAACACTGATGGGTTGCTGTATGTTATTAATACTGGTAGCCCAGAAGAAAAACGAGTGGCAATTGCGTGTTGCGCAACAATGCTTATAGCAATAAGCGGTATTATTGCCGGGCATGTCCGAGGGCTTACCTCTTGCATAAATCTTATTCAAATCTATGAACAAGTTGAGCAGTTACCTATCGAAAACGTCCTTCAGGCAATGCATTGCCTGATTCAGCGTATGGGTATTATGCTTGCTAATCTTAGTAGAGAAGAAGGCGGCTTTGTTGGTTGGCTAAAACATAAATGGGTTTACTTGCCTGTTGCTGTTGTTGTCATTATTTTGCGTATAGCAAAATATTATTGGGGTGGGCAAAGTATGTTTGGCACATGTTTTAGCAACAGTAATAATTGGGGAAATCAGTATAATCAGGTAGGTGGCACTGCTCAGTTTGGTACGCATTACCCCATCTTTGAGCCGCGCATTATTTACAAAAAAAGAGACAGCAATTTTAAAAAAAATGCTGAGGTTGTTGTAGGGTCAGCATAATATAAAAACGTGTTTCCACCCAAAGGAATCCTATGTTCAAGCTTCATGATCATGTGATCTATCCGGCGCATGGTGTTGCTCTTGTAGATGAAATTAGTGATAAAAAAGTTGGTGAAAATAACATTCAATTTTTAACACTCAATTTTGTTTTTAAAGATATGACTATTTTGGTTCCAACATATAACGTAGCAACTATTGGGATTAGGTACCCAAGCAGCGAGAGTGATGTTAATACAGCAATTCACGAGCTTTCAAAAAAACCTGAAAAAATACTAGATAGTATTGACTTTACCCCAAGTGGTTGGAATCGACGGCACAAAGACTATCAGCTTAAAATTCAGATGGGTAAGCTCATAGAAGTTGCAAAAATATACCGAGACCTCATGTATATTGCACAGCAAAAAGACTTATCATTTGGGGAGCGTGTAGTTTTGCAAACAACAGAAGAGCTGATTACCCAAGAAATACAAGTTGTTAAGAAAAAAGAGCGCGAGGCTGTTGTGCAGGTATTACGCAACCCATTTAAGCAATTTATCTTTCACGATAAGAGTTTTTTGCACGAAGCACAGCAACCAACATAGAACAAAATGATATTTGTTGGTGATGGGCATTTTGTTTTTGATCTCAGTGTTTGCATATGCCGACTTGGTCGGCATATTAATCATTTTTGACCATGGAAATAGGCTCCGTCTTAGCCGACGTTTTCAAGCAAGGAAATTTTTACCGATATGGTTATTATCATCACGGGTCCAACTGCATCAGGAAAAACAGCGCTTTCAGAGCGACTTGTTGTTGATTTGCAAGGAGCAATTATAAATGCTGATCTTGGACAATTTTATACACCCCTAACTATTGGTACGGCCAAACCAGCTTGGCGCTCACTACCTTTTGAGTCGCATTTGTTTGATTGGGTAGATACGCCGCGCGATGTAAGTGTTGTTGCCTTTAAAGCAGCCGTTGATGGACTTGTTGCAAATATCCAGCAGCGGCAAGTTACCCCAATTATTGTAGGTGGTTCGTCATTTTATATTAAGTCTCTTTTCTATCCACCCTGTGAAATACCTATGGATAATACTGTTGACATTGCGGCGCTTGAAATGTTACGAACGGACCAACTTTGGGAGCAACTGCATGAAATTGACCTTGAGCGGGCAAGCAAAATTGGCAAGACTGATCGTTATCGCCTAATGCGTGCATTGTCACTTTGGTATGCTACAGGCCAAAAGCCGTCGACTTTAAAACCATCTTTTGTTATCCCATACCAACGGGTCTTGCTGGTTATTGTTTTACCAGCAAGAGATATTTTGAGAGAGCGCATTGATCAGCGCGCACTTCAGATGATTCATCATGACGGTTGGGTTGATGAAGTCCGTGGGTTACTTGGTACAGATTGGCAGCCTTTTGTTCAATCTAAAAAATTAGTTGGCTATGGTGAATTAATTGACTGGCTAAGCAACGGTGCTCAATCAGCAACGTTGGATCATGTAATAAATTCGATAAATATCAAGACGCGTCAATATGCCAAACGACAAGAAACATTTTTAAAGAAATTATCACAGGATATTAGCCATGATGCACAACTAGTTAATGCAGACCTTCAAATTTTAGTCGTAAACGACAATTCTTTGCAGTCAGTAAAAAAAATACTTGATCTGGTTAAAAATCAAAAATAATTCCCTAATAAAATTTTTTTACCAATAATGACGATTGCCGGCGTTTTGCGTCGGGTCGACCCATAAGATTACTGCGTGTAACTTTTGTTCTATATTGTCAAAATTGTTTGCGTCGCTGAAAATGGCGACTGGTTCGTGCTATTGAGTGTGTTGGCTATAATAATTCTTAAAAAAATGCAAAAAAAGGCGTGTTTTTGAGTTGGAAAAAAGAGGTTTATGGGGTAAACTCCATTACCATGAAATGGTGTTTTAGTCTTTGTTAAAAAGGAAAAAGCAAGACACGTTCTTCTTGTTGAAAGGGCCCTCGTGATTTACATGTTTAGAAAAGAAATGAAAAAATGGCAAAACATTCTATGGATTGTTTTAGCCTCACTAGTGTTAGGAACTCTCTACGGTATAAAGTTTGGCCCAAGTCGCCCAGGTGATTTGAGGGTTGCTCGCGTTAATGGGTATGCTGTTACATTTGATGAATACAGAAAATCATTAATGGAAATCCAAGAGCGGATTAATGCGATACGGCAGATGGCCAAGGCATATGGTATGTCTGAGGAAATGTTTTTGCAAGCATACGGGTTTGATAATCCACAGGGCTTAGCTCTTGATAACTGTGTACAAGAAAAATTGTATGATTATATAAAAGATCAGCTGGGTATGCGTGTTGATAAACAGTGGTTCCAAGAAGAGCTTTTAAAATCAATGCCTCATTTGCTTGATGCAGATGGTCGCGTTAATATTAATATGTACCATGATTATTTGCAGCGACTTGCCATGACTCCTGCAGAATTTGAAGCGCGTCGAGCAGAAGAAATTAAACGTGATATTCTTCTTAAATTTGTTCAGCACACGGCTTATGTGCCAGGCTTTGTTGCAAAAGAAGCTGCGTTGCGGGCAACTGCTCGTCGTAGCTTTTCTATAGTAAGTTGCAAATTAGATGCTTTTACTCCTCAGGCAAAAATTTTAGCTGCGGATGATAAAGAGCTGAATGCATTCTACTTAGCCAACAAAGATCGCTACAGAGAGCCAGAGCAACGTAGCGCTGTGTATTGGGAGATTAATACAAAAGCATTTACTGATAGCATAGAGATTGACCAATCAATGGCACGACAATTTTATGAAAAACATAAAGCTGCTATGTATCGCATTCCTCCAAAAGTTAAAGTACGACGCTTGCTGTTGAAATCGGTTGGTAAGGGATTGCCGCCAATGGCAACTGAGATTCTAAAAAAAGCACAAGAAAAACCAGCGCAATTTCAGGCTCTGATCAAGCAATATTCAACTGACGAAAAAGGCTTGCAAAGTGGTGGTATCGTGGATTTCTTTGAAAAGGGAACGCATGATCTAGAATTTGAAAAAGCAGCATTTAGACTTAAAAAAAATGGTGAGATTTCACCGATTGTAAAAACAAAAGCTGGGTATGAAATCCTACAACTTGTTGAGCGCATTAATGCCGGAGAAAAATCATTTGATACCGTTAAAAATGATATCGTTGTAACGCTTAAGGCTAAACGAGCAATGAATTCTTTGCGATCTGAACTTGAACAAGTAGTGCGAACAGCAAAAACTGACCACAAGCAACTGGATAATTTTGTTGCAAAACATCGCTGCGTTAGTCGCAATACGGAATGGTTGACCGACAATGATGCAAAGGAAACAGGATTGCAATCTGTCTTAGCTAAAAAGCTTTTTGCTGCTCAGGGAAAAACAAGTGGCATTGGTTATTTTGTTCATGATGATTGTTATATTCTTTATCAGCTTGCAGAAGTAAAAAAAGCATATCTTCCTGCCTTTAATGAAGTTAAGGCGGCAGTTTCTAGTGATTTCATAAAAGAACAGGCTGATGTAATTGCAAAGCGTACCCTTAAAGGGCTACGTGCAGCGGTACTTGCTGGTAAAAAAACGTTGGATGATGTTGCGAGCGAGATAAAGGCGCATTATACAAAAACAGATATGGCAACGACGGCAAGTGATCTCAAAGGTTTTAGTGGCGAGCGAAGCGTTAAAGAAAAGCTTTTTGCTTTAACCACACCTTCTCAAGTATTATTTATGACCCAGGGGGAAAATTTCTACCTGGCAACTATAAATGATGTTGAGTATGCTGATAAAGCTGATCTTGAGAAAGAAAATGCTAAGCAAGCAAAATCAGAGCATGCCAAAATTGGTTCCCTTCAGATGGGAGCGTTTATTGCATCTTTGCATAGAAATGCTAAAATAGAAGTGGAAAATAAAAACATCCTTGAGATGCAACCGGTGAAAGAATAGTAGATGACTAAAGAAATCGTTCAAACAGCAGAGCGCACAAAAGCACTCGAAGTTGCTTTTGCACAAATTGATAAGCAGTTTGGTAAGGGCTCTGTAATGCTTTTGGGGCAAAAGACAGATCTTAAAATTGAAACAATTTCGACTGGTTCAATTTTAATTGACCAGGCGCTTGGGATTGGCGGCTTTCCGCGAGGACGTGTCGTTGAAATTTATGGTCCAGAGGCATCTGGAAAAACGACGATTACCTTGCATGCTATAGCACAGGCACAAAAAGTTGGTGGCGTTTGCGCTTTTATCGATGCAGAACATGCTCTTGATCCTCAGTATGCGGCGAGCATAGGCATTAACGTTAATGACCTAATTGTGTCACAACCTGATTACGGCGAGCAAGCGTTAGATATTGCTGAAATGTTAATCCGCTCGAATGCTGTTGATATGATAGTTATTGATTCTGTTGCAGCACTTGTGCCGAAAACAGAGCTTGAGGGTGACATGGGCGATGTCCATGTTGGCTTGCAAGCGCGGTTAATGTCCCAAGCATTGCGTAAACTAACTCCGGTAGTACACAAGTCTAGGACGGTATTGATTTTTATAAATCAAATCCGCAGTAAGATTAACTCTATGCCGTTTGGTGACCACGAAACTACAACTGGTGGGAACGCCTTGAAGTTTTATGCGTCTATTCGGTTAGATATTCGTCGTATTGCAACACTTAAAAAGAATGATAAGCCTATTGGAAATAGGGTTCTTGTTAAAGTTGCTAAGAATAAGGTGGCGCCTCCATTTAGACGAGCTGAGGTTGATTTATTGTTTGGCGAAGGTATTAGTAAGGAATTGGATGCGCTTGACGCGGCAATTGCTTCTAATATTGTGCAGCAAAACGGCGCATGGTTTACTGTAGGGAATGAAAAATTGGCACAAGGTCGTGACAATTGCTTAAAAAAATTGAAAGAAGAGCCGGCGTTGTACGAAAAAATTTACAGTGCTGTTCGGGAAAAAATGAACGACAATACGCAGGACAATGCGGGAACTGATAGTGAATAATACCAATAATAAGCCTTTTAATAAAAACAAAGCTCCAAACGATGCCTTAAATAAGCATAATGTGAACGAGCAGATTCGTAGTGAGCGCCTTGTGGTCATTGATGATCAAGGGCAACAGTTAGGTTTGTTGCCTAAGGCACAAGCGTTAATGAAAGCATATGAAAAAAACATGGACTTGGTTCAAGTTGGCGAGAATGACGGTGTGCCAATTGCCAAATTTATGGATTACGGTAAATTTTTGTATGCCAAAAAAAAGCAGCAAGCTGATGCAAAAAAGCATCAAAAAGTTATTGTTGTAAAAGAGATAAAAATGCGCCCAAATATTGGGGAGCAAGATTATAAAACAAAGCTGAACCAAGCGGCACAGTTTTTTGCTGATGGCAATAAAGTTAAGTTTACGCTTCAATTTCGTGGGCGTGAAGCGACCATGATTGATGAAGTGGGGCCACGTTTTTTTACTCGCATTTTGAATGATTTAGTGGAAAAAAACGTTGGGCAAGTTGTTGAAGAAAAAGATAGTAGAAGCAATATGCTTTGGACAAAGATTTTCTTTGTTAAGGGCAAGTAAAGGGATTTATAATGCCAAAGATGAAAACACACTCTTCTTGCAAAAAAAGATTTAAGAAAACCGCTAGCGGTCATATTAAACGTGCTCGTGCGTATCGTCGTCACCATGCATGGGCAAAAAATGGCAAACGTGTTCGTGATTTGCGTGGTATTGCTTATGTAAGCACATCGCAAGAAAAACAAATCAAAACATTGATGCCATATTAGTAGTTTTAACATTAATTATATTTTTGAATTTTGAATTGAGGTCATACTATGTCACGCGTAAAACGTGGTGTTATCACCAAGCGACGTCATAAACGGTTATTAAAACAAACCAAGGGCTTTTGGGGCCAGCGTAAAAATGTATTTAAACGCGCTAAAGAAACTTTGATGCGTGCAATGGCATTTGCGTATAAAGGCAGAAAGCTTAAAAAGCGTGATTTTAGATCGCTTTTTATTGTTCGTATTAACGCTGCATGTAAAACACATGGCGTTTCTTACAGCAAATTTATTCATAACCTGAAGTTGGCTAATGTTCTTATTAATAGAAAAATGCTCAGCCAGATGGCTATCCTAGAACCAGATGCATTTGCTCAACTGGTTACTTTAGTTGCAAAAAAATAAATGTATTGCAATTGATATTCCATAGCCGGTACTCTGTACTACAGTATAGTAAACGGCTATGGGTATGGGAAAAAAGGAATTAGCAATGAGATATTTGGAAGAGCTTGAACATAAGGTTCTTCGCTTGATTGAAAAACATCAAGAGCTACTGGCTAAGTATGCTGTCTCTGCTAAAGAGGTAGAGGTTCTACGGGGACAGATTCAGCATTTCGAAGCTTCATTGCTTAAGGAAGCCTCGAGCTCTCAAGCGTTAGTTCAAGAAAAAGCTGCTATAGTTACTAGTATCGAGGCGTTGCTCACTAGTTTAAATGCTCTTGAAAACTCTCACTAACGATCGTGTATCATGCAAAAACAGTTAAAAATTACCCTGAATGGTAAGCAATATTCGATCGCAACTGATGAGCATGAACAGGACGTGGTGCAAGCGGCAGAGCTTGTGACCAGTCTGTTTGGAGCTAAACGTGAAAAAATGCCCAGTCTTAGCGAAGACAAAATTGCACTTATGGTTGCTCTTCATATAGCTATTGACTCAGCTAAAAGCCAGCGCTTACAAGCTGAAGATGAAGTTAAGGTTGAGCATATTATTTCGCTAATGGCTGACAGTGTGTGATTACCCTGTGAGGTAATAGTAAAACAGTAGCTAAGAGCAGTTTCTTCCATTTTTCTACATCTCAGTTCTGAGTGACGCATATACTATGTGTCGCGTATTTTTCCTACTACAATTTAGACTTAAAGGCACAGCAATGGATGGAATAATGCTAGTTACAGCACTTGCTGGCGCGCTTAGTGGTTCTTTTGTGGCTTTAGCTTTTGTGTATTCGCGCAAGCGTCAATTACTTTACGCAAAAACCAATGCCGCTGAATTTATAAAAAACGCTCATGAAGATGTAGAACGGTTACGCCGCGATGCTATGACTGAGCTTAAAAATGAACTAAATAAGCGACGCAGTGAGTTTGATTTAGAGACGAAGCGGCTCAAGATTGAGAGCGCACAACAACAAGCAAAAGTACAAAAGAAACAAGACTCTCTTGATCAGCGAGAAGTTCTACTTGATGATTTACGTCGCGAGTTACAGCAAAAAGATCGTGATCTTCAGAAGCGCCTAGATAATCTTAGTAACGACGAAGTTAAAATTAAAAAAATCTACGAAGAATTTATTGTCAAGCTTGAGCGCCTCAGCAACATGAAGCAAGATGATGCACGTCGTATTTTGGCTGAAACAATAGAAAAAGATGTTAGACTTGCTAGTCAAAAGTGGATTTCAAAAATAGAAGAAGAGGCTCGGGATACAGCAAAAGAAAAGGCTACCACTATTATGTGTGGTGCTATGCAGCGCTATTTAGCTGAAACCGTTACCTTGCATTCATCTAGCGTAATTCATCTACCCAATGAGGAGATGAAGGGTCGTATTATTGGTAAAGAGGGCCGTAATATTAAAGCTCTCGAGATGGCCACTGGTATGGAGTTTGTTATTGGTGACACGCCAGAGATTATTACTATTTCTGGGTTTAACCCCATTAGGCGTGAAATTGCAAAAAGAACCCTTGGCAAGCTTATTCTAGATGGGCGAATTAACCCTACCAGGATTGAAGAGACGGTCGCAAAATGTGAAACAGAGCTTGATCAAAGCATTCTAGAGATTGGCCAACAGACTATTTTGGAGTTTGGCTTTAGAGGAGTGCATCAAGAGATCCTCAAGCTTGTTGGTAAATTACATTTTCGCACAAGTTTTACGCAAAACAACCTTATTCATAGCAAAGAAGTTGCCTATTTTTCTCGTATGATTGCCCAAGAACTTGGCCTCGATGGCGATATGGCAGCCCGCGGAGGGTTGTTACATGATATTGGCAAAGCTGTCTCAGCTGAAGTTGATGGCCCGCATGCGCTGATAGGTGGCGACCTTGCTAAAGAATATGGCGAAGAGGCATTCATTGTTAATGCTATTGCTAGTCACCATGAAGAAGTACCGTCCATCAGTGTTTATGGCTTTATAGTCCACTTAGCTGATGCGATTTCGGCTTCTCGCCCTGGTGCTCGTAAAGAGACCTTATCTACCTATATTAAGCGCTTAGAACAGCTTGAAGAGATAGCGGCTACATTTGAAGGGGTTAAGCGAGCATTTGCGCTCCAAGCTGGCCGTGAAATTCGTGTGGTTGTTGATGAAGACAGATTAACGGATGATCAGGCGGCATTACTTGCCAGTGAGCTTGCAAAACGCATAGAGCAAGAAATGGCGTTCCCTGGTGAAATCAAAGTTAACGTAATTAGAGAAAAGCGGTTTATTCAGGCGGCACGATAAATTATGGCATCAATGCTGCGGTTTTTGTTTATTGGCGACATTATAGGCGCGCCTGGCATAGCAATGTTTCAAAAATGGGCTCCTCGCTTGAAGGAGCTCCATCGCGTTGATGCTACTATTGTAAATGGTGAGAATGCCATGAAAAATGGCATGGGATTGAATGCAAAAATTGTTGATATTTTGCGAGCAAGTGGTGCTGCGGTTGTTACGACAGGCAATCATGTGTGGGATCAAAAAGATCTTTATTTAGCATTAAATGAGCGGGATGATGTTATTCGTCCCGCAAATTATCCTCCTGGTATGCCAGGAAAGTCATATGCTTTAATTAATATTCAGGGACATACGGTTGCTATTGTTAACTTACATGGCAGGGTGTATTCAAAAGATAATCTTGATTGCCCATTTAGGACCATTGATTCTCTGCTGACCTTTTTAAGAACAAAAACCAGCCTTATTTTTATTGATTTTCATGGCGATGCTACTTCAGAAAAGCGCGCAATGGGGATGTATCTTGATGGCCGGGTTTCAGGTGTTTATGGCACGCATACGCACATTCAAACAGCCGATGAAATGATTCAGCAACAAGGAACTAGTTATGTAACAGACCTTGGTGGCTGTGGTGCATTGCACTCAGTTTTGGGTATGCAGTTTGATGGAATGTTGCCAAACTTTTTACAACATCGGAAAATGGGAAAATTTGTTGTAGAAGAGCGCCCACCCTTTGTTTTAAGTGGCGTTTTGGTAGAAATTGATACGCAAACAGGAAAGTCGCTTAAAATAGAGCGTGTACGTATTGTTGACGATGAGATTCAAGTCTAAATTTGGCGCTGCTTGGCTCCATTTATTATGATCATTAGCTACTTCCTAGTTCATTTTATACAAATTACAAGCATCTATTTTACGATTTTGCTTGGCCTCTTTTTATCCTGCAATCTTGTTGTTAAAATGCCGATTGTGCATCACGCTGGTATTGTGCCAGTGCTCATGATGCTTTTGCTGCCAGTAATGACCTTGTTTGCTCTGCCGCTGGCAAGCAGCATGGGCGTGCATATGGTACTTGCTGAACACAAAGAGCGCGATGAACTAGTGATTGTTTCATTTTTGCCTAAAGCAAAACAGGCTTTGCGGTATAGCGTCGTGCTATTCGCCTTACTCTGCACTATCATTTATGCAATATTTGTCTTTTACTTAGCACCGCAAGGGTATGTGTTGAGTAAAAGACTTTTTTTTAATGCAGCAAAAGATCAATTTTTACAGGTAGAGCCAGGAGTTTTTCATAATACTGTTCCGACTATTAGTTTTTATGTCCATAAAAAAAAGATAACAAAACAGCAACAAACGGTATTTGAAAAGCTT
>CAMBZK010000007.1 GCA_945872225.1 candidate division TM6 bacterium UASB124 | reverse complement strand
CTTCATCAAGGCATCAAGTGTTGCCTTTACTGCGTTGTGTGGATTTGATGACCCAGAAACTTTAGAAAGAACATCGCGAACCCCTAGTGCTTCCATCACTGAACGAACAGCACCACCAGCAATTACACCTGTACCTTTTGCAGCTGAGCGAATAAGCACTTTGCTTGCAGAATGCTTACCTTCTACGGTAAATGGAATTGTTGTTTTATAGAGTGGTATTTCAATCATATGCTTACGTGCCTTACGTAGACCTTTTGCAATCGCAGCTGCTACATCACGGCTCTTGCCCAACGCAACACCAACTTTGCCATTCCTATCCCCAACAACAACAAGCGCTGAGAATGAAAAGCGTCTACCACCTTTTATCACTTTAGCAACACGACGGACACTCAAAACTGATTCCGCAAAATCTTCTACAGGCTGTTGCCCCCTGCTTGCACCACCAAGTGGTCTTCTGTTTTTATCTTCTGCCATTTTTATACTCAATCATTAGAAAATCAATAATTATTCAAAAACTAGAATGTAAGACCAGCTTCACGGAGCCCATCGGCTAATGCTTGCACACGACCATGATACAAATAACCGCCGCGGTCAAAATATACATTACTAAAGTTTTTGCTTACTGCTAACTTACCTAGCTCAAGACCAACTTGCTTAGCCACTTCTTTTTTTGAGCCTTTTAGGTCTGTAAGCACTTGTGATGAACAACTAGCAAGCGTAAAGCCTTTGCTATCATCAACTATTTGAGCATAAATATGGTTCAAACTTCTATACACCGTAATGCGAAGTTTTTCACCTCTGCTTTGTTGCGCAGAGCGCACACGAAGCGTTTTTCTTCTTTGTCGAGCTTTTAATCTCTTAATTAAACTCACTGTTTACCCTTTGTCCAGATCGTAGGTATCAACTAACTAGATTTCGTTTTACCGGCTTTGCGGAAAATCTTTTCGCCTTCTTTCATGACTCCAGTACCTTTGTACGGTTCTGGCGGTCTAAAAGAACGGACCGCATCACACACATTTCCTAATGAAAATTTATCTGCTGACCGAAATACCAAGTTTTGCCCAGTTTTATCGATATCAACAGTAACATCATCAGGCATTTCATAATCAATTTTATGTGTATAACCAAGTGTCAACACAAGCTTTTTACCCGTTAAGACGGCTTTAAAGCCGAGCCCAACGATAATCATCTTTTGTTCAAAACCTGTTTCAACACCCTTTACTTTGTTTGCTATTAATGCACGATGCAAACCCCAAAGCATTTTTGATCTACGAGTTACATGCTCAACACTAACAAGCAACTCTTTACCCTCTAAACTAGCTTTCACCCCTACAGGCAATTCATGTTTAAAAGAGGTCTTTGCACCAGCAATAGTCATCAAATAACCATCGATGGTTATTTTTGCTGATGTTACAGGAATAGGCCTTCTGCCAATTTTTGACATGTTGTATCCTTTTTACCAAACGTGACAGATAACTTCACCGGCAACACGGTTTTTCAACGCATGTTTATCGGTCATTACACCACGGCTTGTTGACAGAATCGCTATACCAAGACCACCAATAACTGGCTTAATTTGGTTAATACGCTCATAACAACGACGCCCCGGACGGCTTATGCGTTTAATTTCATGAATGACAGCTTCGCCACTCACGTATTTAAGCGTTACTGACAACGAAGCCTTTGCTCCATCGCGAGTAACAACATAATCCTTAATGTACCCTTCAGCCTTAAGTACATCAGCTATTTGCTGTTTTAATTTCGAACTTTCTACAGTAACAGAACGCTTACCAACCATCAGCCCATTTCTGATCACTGTCAAAAAATTGCTTATCGTATCAACTGACATAAAAACCCTCGCAAATTACCAACTAGCTTTTCTCACGCCAGGAAGTAACCCTTCAAGCGCAAATTTTCTTACACACAACCTACACATCGCAAAAAACCTCATAAATGCACGAGGTCTACCACAAAGCTTACAACGATTTCTGGCTCGTGTTGAAAACTTTGGCTTACGATTTGCTTTTTCAATCATTGCTTTACGTGCCATAATTTACCCCTAGCCCCTTACATTCTTTTGAAACGGCATCTTGAATTTTTTTAACAATTCTAAAGCATGCTTATCATGTCTGGTAGTTGTATGAATTGTAATATTCATGCCGCGCGACTTATCTGTTTTATCATAATCAACTTCAGGAAACACCATCCAATCTTTGAGACCAAGATTGTAATTACCTTGCCCATCAAAAGTTGTCTTTACACCCTGAAAGTCACGAACAGCTGGCAGCACAACATTAATTAATTTATCAAGAAAATGGTACATTTTATCACCACGAAGTGTAACCATAACACCAATAGGCATACCTTCGCGTAACTTGAACCCTGCAATTGATTTTTTTGCTAATGTTTTTGCTGAAAATTGCCCTGCAATCTGATCAATAATTTCTTTAACAGCGTTTATAGCCTTTGAATCTTGAACAGCTTCTTTAACGCCAACATTCAACACTATTTTTGAAATAGCAGGAACTTGCATAACATTCCCCACCCCAAGCTCTTTATGCAGCTCAGCGCGAAGAGTAGTTTTGAACAGTTCTTCCAAACGAGATTTCATTTTATTACTACCTACCACGTTTAAAACGTTTCTTTGCAACGACTACAAATGCGAACGTTTTTACCCGTATCAAGTTTTTTCACTTGAATTCTGCAAGGCTTCTTGCAAGCAGAGCAAACTGGCATAACCTTTGCTATGCTAACAGAACGTTCTTCTTTTACTATGCCACCTTTTTGGCCTTGTTTTGTCGGCTTGACATGCCTGGTAACAACAGAAACATCCTTCACAAGCACTGCATCCTCGCGTGGATACACTGCAAGTACAGTCCCCTGCTTACCTTTGTCCTTACCCGAAAGAACAAAAACCTTATCATTTTTTTTAACACGAGCTAGCATACAAACAATCCTCTGGCCTACAGCACTTCTGGTGCTAGTGAAATAATCTTAGAATAACCAGCTACTTTCAATTCACGTGCCACGGGGCCAAAAATGCGTGAGCCAACAGGCTGATTTTCTTTATCCAACAACACTGCTGCGTTATCATCAAAGCGTATGTAACTACCATCTGGACGACGATATTCTTTCCTTGTCCTTACAAGTACGGCATTACAGACATCGCTTTTTTTTACAAGTCCACCAGGAATTGCTCGCTTAACAGTAACTTTTACAATATCACCTAAATAAGCATACCGTTTACCAGTGCTACCATTTACGCGAATTACTTGAACTTTTTTTGCCCCAGAATTATCTGCAACTTCAAGCATCGAACGTTCTTGTACCATTTGTCACTCCTTGTTTTAGTGAGAAAGAACGCGAACAAGCGTCATATGCTTGGTCTTTGATAATGGACGACACTCAGAAATCTCAACATTGTCACCAAGTTTAGCAACATTATTTTCGTCATGGACTTTGAATTTGCTATAACGACGAATAATTTTACCATAAATAGGGTGTTTAAGAGTTCTTACAATTTTCACAACAACCGTTTTTTCCATCTTATCAGAAACTACTTCCCCAATAAGAATACGACCACCAGTTTTGTCATTTTTCACAGTATTTTTTTCTGTAACCATTGTGTTACCTATTTAATTCTTGAAGGAGTAACATTACTTTGCTTGACCTTCAATACAGTCAATGTTTGAGCAACAGCAACGCGCAGTTTTCTAAAAAGAGAGGTGTCTTTGACTTGCCCGGTGAGCTTGCTGAACTTGAGGTTAAAAAACTCACTTTTCAAGTTTTTTGCCTTTTGCTCGAGCGCAGACACATCTAAATTATTCAATTCATTCATATTTACCATAACTGCACCTGTGTTAGCTTATTGATACATTTTCAGCGATGCTGGTTGCCTTATCAATAAATCTTGTTTTCATTGGCAACTTGTAGGCGGCTTGCTCTAAAATCAGCTTTGCTTCTTCTCGAGAAACACCACCAACCTCTATAATGATACGACCACGCTTTACACGTGATACCCAGTATTCAGGATTCCCTTTTCCCTTACCCATCCGCGTTTCAGCTGGTTTCTTGGTCACAGGAATATCTGGAAATACTCTCAAAAAAGACTCGCCAACCTTCTTCAAGTGACGGTTCACCGCAACACGAATCGCTTCAATATGACGAGCACTAAGACGTGCTGGCTCGACAGCCACAAGGCCATACTCACCAAACATCACTGTACGTGCACCCTTGGAACGACCAGTGATACGACCTTTTTGCACTTTTCTAAACTTAGTTTTTTTTGGCATCAACATGTCGTTATCCTCTTACCGTTGTTATACCGGTAGGGTACTCACCCTTGCAAATCCAAACTTTAATACCAATTAACCCGTAAGTGGTTAAAGCTTCCGCATGCGCATAATCAATATTAGCGCGCAATGTATGCAAAGGAACCGATCCAAGTCGCAACCATTCAATACGCGCAATTTCAGCACCACCAATGCGACCAGATATACAGATCTTAATCCCTTTAGCACCACTCTTCATCGCGGCCTGCCCGGCTTTTTTCATCAATCGCTTAAAACTCACACGCTTTTCAAGCTGATCAGCTATGCTTTCAGCAACAAGCCGCGCGTTTGTTTCAGGATTTTTAATTTCTTGAACCGATATTTCAACAGTCTTTTTAAGCTCTTTACCCAAGTCATACTTCATCTGCTCGATACCTTGGCCTTTTTTGCCAATAATCATTCCAGGTCGTACGGCATGAATAATTACACGCACGTTATCAACAGCTTTGTCAATCACGATACGAGCAATATCAGACACATTAAGTCTGTCTTTTAAAAACTTCCTAATTTTGAAATCTTCGAGAACTTCAAGACCATAATTCTTTTTTGCGAACCAATGACCTTGCCAATCTTCGTAAATTCCTACTCTAAATCCTACAGGATGAACTTTTTGTCCCACAGTATCCTCGAACGTTTTCGTTGCCTTTTAAGAGAGGCGTTTATCAACAATAACAGTAATATGACTCATGCGCTTACGCTGTGGAGCCGCACGTCCCATTGCTGCTGGTTTAAAGTATTTCACAATTGGCCCCTGATCAACACGAACTTCTTTGACCATCAATGCTGCCATTGATTCAATCGTAGAGTCCTTGACCTGTGCATTGGCATACGCTGATGCCAACGCTTTTAGTAGGGGCTCTGCCCTCTTCACCGCACACGTCTTGAGCCAAGCATACGCCTTGTCGACAGAGTTCCCTCTGATAACATCAGCGTAGGGGCGCAGTTTGTACGGAGATATTCTAATGTACTTACTAATCGCTCTTGCTAACATGGTAAAAACCTGGTTATTTGCTTTAAATTATACCAAAAAAACTACACTTCGTGTACCGAAACATGCGTAATTTATTACTTATTTTCCTGGAGCAGCCTTGCTAGGAGCTTTCCCTGATGCTTTATCTGCTTTACGTTGCCCACTATGAGCCCTAAAGGTCCTTGTGGGTGCAAATTCACCAAGTTTATGCCCTACCATGTTTTCTGTTACAAAAACAGCTGCAAACTTACGTCCATCATGTACAGCAAAACTAAGCCCAACAAAATCAGGAGTTATCATGCTTGCTCGTTTATACGTCTTAATTACTTCGCGCTTGCCTAAAGTTTTCACTTTGACAATTTTATCCGCAAGCTTTGGGTCAACGTAAGGACCTTTATTCAGAGATCGTGACATAGTTATTCCTCAGTTACTTTCTGCGCTTCAGAATTGCAGAGCTCTTCTTACGGCGAGTACGGGTACCCTTACAACCTTTACCCCATGGTGAAACAGGATGAGAACCTGATTTTGAACGTCCTTCTCCCCCTCCATGAGGGTGATCAACAGGATTCATAGCCATACCACGAACCGTCGGCCTAATACCACGATTTCTGTTACGACCAGCCTTACCAATCACAACGTTCTTAAAGTCTGCATTTGATAGCGCCCCAACGGTTGCCCAATTTGCATCACTTACAGTTCGTAACTCACCAGATGGCATCTTAAGAATTGCTAAATCTTTTTCTTTATTTACCAATTGGACTGAAGAGCCAGCAGAGCGAGCAAATTTGCCACCTTGCAATGGATAAAGTTCAACATTATGAACAAAAAAGCCAATAGGAATGTGACGCAACGGTAAACAATTACCAACCTTTGCCTCAGCTTTTTCACTCGCTAAAACAGCATCCCCTACTTTTAGGCCTTCTGCTTTGAGAATGTACCCCTTTGCCCCATTAATATAATGAATCAACGCAATCGCAACGTTACGATTTGGGTCATATTCAAATGCAGCAATTGTGCCGGAAACATCTTTATGCATGCGCTTAAAGTCGATAATACGATACAGTTTTTTTGCCCCACCGCCACGATGCCGTGAAGTGATACGGCCATAAGCATTACGCCCACCAGTTTTCTTCAGTGGAGCTGTAAGGCTTTTCTCTGGTGCTTTTTTTGTCAAATCATCTTGAACAAGATACTGCTGAAATCGCAATGACGCATTACGCGGCTTTCTTGTAACAATTATTGCCATTTTAGTTACCCTCAGCTACTTGTTGTGCTTGAGATTGTGTTTGCAACGTCGTCGCTTCAAACAAACCTGGGATCTCAATCTTATAACCATGAACAAGCGTAACAATCGCCTTTTTCAAATCAGATCCCTTGTAAGGACGCTTATTGAATGATTTGAGCTTGCCACCCAAGTTGATTATACGTACTTTTGCTACCTTAACATTCCACAATTTCTCAACAGCATCTCGTACCATTGGCTTATTTGCATTAAGGTGCACTTCAAATGTGTATTGCCCAAGATTTTTATACAAATCAACCGTTTTGGTCGTAATGAGTGGGCATTTAATAATATCAAATCTAGTTAATTCCATTGCGCCACCATCTGTTTCAACGATTCAATGTCTTTTTTCAAGAAAATCCAACAATCACTATTGCTTAGATGAAAAGCATTTGGTTCGTCAAAAAGCATAATACTAACATTAGGCAAATTACGAAATGATGCATATGTCATATCATCATTAAGAGAAAGGAACAAAACAACTTTTTTGCCTTCAACATTCATTTGTTTTAGAGCATTTAAAGCCAGTTTGGTACTTGGTTTATTGACTTCTGCAAAATCGATACATTTCAAAACACTATTATCAATTGCATTAAAGAAAAGATTGTTGAAAACCAATTTTCTTTGTTGCGCATTAATACTCAACATCCGGACACGTGGTTGAGGACCAAAAATAACGCCCCCTTTACGCCATAAAGGTGAACGAATCGAGCTAACACGAGCGCGTCCCGTACCTTTTTGCCGCCATGGTTTTTTATTTGAGAACGCCAACTGACCACGCGTTTTGCAGGCAACAGTCCCCTGACGCCAATTTTGAAATAACGCTCTGATAGCGCGAGCAAAAGTAATAGGGCTTTGCTCTCTTTTTTCCATTTGAAAATCAAGGTTTAACGTTTCTGCTTTACCTTGGTTACCATAAAGTGAAATAGTAAACATGTGTTAAACTCCTTGCTTTTTGATAGAGACAAAAGAGTTCTTTTTCCCAGGAACAGCACCCTTAACAAACAAATGCCCTGATTCTTTATCAATGCGTATAATCTTAAGACCACGCACTGTTAATTGATCATCGCCAGCATGCCCAGGCATACGCTTCCCTTTAATAATTTCACCCTGTCTTCTCAAGTGTCCACTTGATCCTGGCTTACGATGGAAAGTAGAACCGTGAGTTTTTGGACCGCCAGCAAAACTCCACCGTTTTACAACGCCCTGAAAACCAAGTCCCTTGCTTGTACCAGTAATAGCAATTACATCACCCTCAACCAATGAAAGGTGTTCGGTAGTAACACTCTGCCCAATACTAAATGCATCCGATACATTTGATGGGATTTCTTTCAATCGCAAAAAATATTCATTTTTTGCTTTAAGCCATACAGGAGAAAACTCTTGCGTTTTATATCTATCTCTCAAGAGACCCAATTGCAACGCGTCATAGCCTTCTTTAGCTGTTGACTTAATCTGAGTTACGAAAAGGTTGTTAATATTAACAACCGTAACAGGAACAACATTTCCATTTTCATCAAAAAGTTGGGTCATCCCAACTTTTGTTCCAATGACACTGTTCAACATAGCAGCCTCGCTCGAAATGCCAACTACTTAATCTCAACATCAACGCCAGCTGAAATATTTAATTTCATTAGCGCATCCATTGTTTGTTCAGCAGGTGACACAATATCTAAAATTCGTTTGTGTGTAATAATTTCAAACTGCTCGCGTGATTTTTTATCGATATGAGGAGATCTCAACACGGTAAAGATACGCTTTCTGTTGGGAAGTGGAACAGGTCCCACAACGTGGGATCCTGTTCTTTTAACGGTCATGACAATTTGTCTAACAGCATTATCAAGTAGACGATGATCATAAGACTTTAATGTCAAGCGTATTTTTTGTTTTTTCATAGCGACTTCTTGCCTTGAAAAACTATTCTAGAATTTGTGTTACAACGCCTGCGCCGATGGTACGACCACCCTCACGAACCGCAAACTTAAGCTCTTTGTTCATAGCAATTTTACTTACTAGATCAACTACGACCTCTACGTCATCGCCAGGCATAACCATTTCGCGGCCTTCTGGCAATGTGACCGTACCGGTAACATCAGTTGTTCTAAAATAAAATTGTGGTCTATAGCCAGTAAAGAATGGGCTATGACGACCACCCTCTTCTTTTTTAAGAACCAAGATTTGCGCTTTAAATTTCTTGTGAGGAGTCAATGAACCAGGCTTCGCAAGAACTTGACCACGTTCAACATCTTCTTTTTTCGTACCACGAAGAAGAAGTCCAACGTTATCGCCAGCCAAGCCTTCTTTCATTTCCTTGTTAAACATTTCAACGCCAGTAACAGTAGTTTTGACGGTATCTCTAAAACCGATCATTTCCACTTCTTCACCAACCTTGACTTGTCCTTGCTCAATACGGCCAGTTACAACCGTACCACGACCTGAAATAGAGAACACATCCTCAATTGGCATCAAGAATGGCTTTTCAATTTCACGTTTAGGAGTTTGAATAAAAGTATCAACAGCTTCCATCAATTTTTTAATTGCAGGAACACCAATTTCGCTTTGATCACCAGCAAGTGCTTTCATTGCAGAACCACGAACAATAGGGGTCGTAGCACCTGGAAAGCCCTTTTGAGTCAACAAATCACGAACTTCTTCTTCAACAAGTTCAACCATGCTGAGGTCATCAACCATGTCAACTTTGTTCAAGAATACTACCATGCCAGGAACACCAACTTGGTGAGCAAGCAAAATGTGCTCGCGAGTTTGAGGCATTGGTCCATCTGGTGCAGAAACAACCAGAATTGCTCCGTCCATTTGCGCCGCGCCTGTGATCATGTTTTTAACATAGTCAGCGTGCCCAGGACAGTCTACGTGTGCATAGTGCCTGTTTGCTGTTTCATATTCAACGTGAGTAGCGTTAATAGTAATACCACGTGCTTTTTCTTCTGGCGCTTTATCGATTTGATCATATGCTTTGAACTCAGCCATGCCTTGTTCTGCAAGCACTTTAGTAATCGCTGCCGTCAGTGTTGTCTTACCATGGTCAACGTGACCAATAGTACCAACGTTTACGTGGGGTTTTTTACGCTCAAATACACCTTTTGCCATCGTAAATCCTTCTAACTAAGTGTATTGTTTTGTTTATATTATTTTTTTACAACAACTGCATCTTGAACGTTTTTCGGCACTTCCCGATACGTCTCAAATTGCATAGAATAACCAGCTCGCCCCTTCGTTAGAGAACGAAGCTGAGTGGAATAACCAAACATTTCAGCGAGTGGAACTTCTGCCACAACGGCCTGAACACCTTTGCGCGCCTCCATTCCCATAATTCTACCACGGCGTGAGTTCAAGTCTCCCATCACGTCACCCATGTTTTCTTCTGGTGTAAGAACTTCAACTTTCATGATTGGTTCTAGAAGAACTGGTGATGCTTTTGCCATTCCATCTTTGAACGCCATGGAAGCTGCAATTTTAAATGCCAACTCAGAGGAGTCAACATCATGATAAGAACCATCAAATACAGTCACCTTCAGGTCAACTACTGGATAACCAGCAAGAATCCCTGTAGTCATTGCTTCAACAATCCCTTTTTCTATACCAGGAATAAATTCACGAGGAATTGTACCCCCAGAAATACCATTTTCAAACTCAAATCCTTGAGCCCGTTCACGAGGCTCAAGCTTAAGCCAGCAATGTCCATATTGGCCATGACCACCAGACTGCCTAATAAATTTACCTTCAACTTCAACAGTGCGCTGAATAGTCTCTTTATAAGCAACTTGAGCCTTACCTACATTTGATTCAACTTTATATTCACGCAACAAACGATCAACAATAATCTCAAGGTGCAGTTCACCCATACCAGAGATAATTGTTTGGCTTGTTTCAGGATTATAAGAAAATCTAAATGATGGATCTTCTTGCATTAATTTACGTAAAGCAAGAACCATTTTTTCATAATCGCCTTTGCCTTTTGGCTCAATCGCAATATGAATAACTGGATCTGGAGCTGTAATTGTTTCAAGCAAAATTGGTTTATCTTCCTGCGCCAATGTATCACCAGTTACAACATCCCGAATACCAACAACAGCAGCAATATCACCAGCCTCAACTGATGTTATTTCTTCACGCTTATTCGCATGCAATTTCAGCAATCGACTTACACGCTCTTTTTTGCCACGTGTAGCATTGTAAACGTATGAACCAGCCTCAAGACGCCCTGAATACACACGCACAAAGGTCAATGATCCAACAAATGGATCAACCATGATCTTAAATGCAAGCGCACTAAACGGACCTTCTGGATCTGGGTTTCTCACTTCTTCTGCTTTAGTATCGGGATTAATACCCGTAATCGGAGGCACATCAAGCGGTGATGGCAGATAATCAATAACACCATCAAGAAGCAATTGTACGCCACGATTTTTGAATGCTGACCCTGCAAAAACAGGGGTCACTCGTTGCTCAAGAACACCTTGGCGAAGAGCAGTTTTAATCTCTTCAACGGTAATCGCTTTACCATCAAGGTACTTTTCAGCGAGTGTATCGTTGAAATCAGCCGCTTTTTCTACAATCAAATTATACTGTTCATCACATTGCAATTCAAATTCAGCTGGAAGGTCATGCCATACAACAGTACCACCCATCTCACCTTCAAATGTTGCCATGCGCCTAGTAAGCACATCGATGATTGCATTGAAGTCTTCAGACTGCCCAACAGGTATTTGCATAGCAACTGCGTTACCATGCAATTTTTTGTTAATATCGTCCACAACAGCAAAATAATCAGCGCCTACGCGATCAAGCTTATTAACAAATGCAACACGAGGAACATGATGCTTGTCGGCTTGTCGCCATACGGTCTCTGACTGTGGCTCAACACCCTCAACGCCCGCAAAAACAGCTATCGCACCGTCAAGCACACGCATTGAACGCTCTACTTCAATAGTAAAGTCTACGTGACCAGGAGTATCAATAATATTAATCTGATAGCCTGCCCATTGGCACGTCGTTGCAGCTGCCGTGATCGTTATACCGCGCTCGCGCTCTTGGACCATCCAGTCCATAGTAGCTTCACCTTCGTGAACTTCACCAATTTTGTGTGAAACGCCAGTATAAAACAAAATGCGCTCAGTCAACGTCGTCTTTCCGGCGTCAATGTGAGCAGCGATACCAATATTTCTAAATTTTTGAAGTTTACTCATGAAAATCGCCCTTATTCTTACCAAGCATAGTGAGAGAAGGCGCGATTTGCTTCGGCCATACGATGCACATCGTTCTTTTTCTTTACCGCATTACCGTGACCATCAGCAGCATCCAACAGTTCTGAAGCAAGTCTTTTGCCCATCGTTTTGTCGGAGCGTGATGCAGCAGAATCAATTAACCAACGAAGAGAGAGGGACATTTGTCTGCCAGCTCTAACTTCAGTAGGAATTTGATACACACCACCACCAACACGGCGTGAACGAACTTCTACGTATGGTTTAATGTTTTCCATTGCTTTTTCAAACAGGATAAAAGCCTTCTTATCATCGCCACTTAGTTTTTGGCTGATGCAATCGAAAGCTTCGTACACAATAGAACGAGCGATGCTTTTTTTGCCGCGCTCCATGATAACATTAATAAATTTTTGAATGAGCAATGAGCCAAAACGGTCATCAACTCCAATATCTCTTTTTAATAAGACTTTTTTACGACGAGGCATTATTTATCACCTTTCTTCTTACGCTTTGCACCATACAATGAACGAGATTGCATACGACCCGTAACACCAGCACAGTCAAGCGTACCCCGCACAATATGATAGCGCACGCCAGGCAAGTCTTTTACACGACCACCACGAACCAACACCACTGAGTGTTCCTGGAGATTGTGGCCTTCGCCAGGGATATAAGCCGTAACCTCTTTGCCAGTCGTAAGCTTGACACGCGCAATTTTACGAAGCGCTGAGTTAGGTTTTTTCGGCGTCATGGTTGTTACACGAGTACACACCCCACGACGTTGTGGAGATGATACAAGAGCAGGAGACTTCGTCCTGTTCTTAGGTTTTTGGCGCCCGATGCGCACTAATTGATTGATTGTTGGCATAGCTTATAATCCCATTAGAAACGTTGATTATGCCCGTACTTATTTATTACTTTTTGTTCACTCTTTGGTGCCACAGCGAATTACCAAAATGGTAACAACCCTGAAAACAACGTAAGAATTCGCCGTTACTTTTCTGGCAATCCCAGAATTTACGCGAACAACAGCAACAATTCTATCTTTTTTAGGGATTTTTTCAAGTACAAAATATTCAAAAGATTTTTCCCCTGCATTAACGTCCTTTTTTTATTGAATTATTAAAAAATAGAACACCATTATTTCTGTTTGTCTTTCCAAATGGTAACTTTTGCACAGAAGATAGCAAGCAGGAAAATTTTTTGTAATACTCGTGCATACAATTTCATTAATCAAGCAAAGGGTTATTATGGTATTTCATGACGTTTTTTTAATTATTACGCAAAAAATAGTTCCTTTATTTTATGCTATTGTAGGCTTTGGAAGCCTTATTGCCATTCATGAGGGAGGGCATTTTTTGTTTTGTAAAATCTTTGGCATCTATACGCCAACATTTTCTATTGGATTTGGCCCAGAGCTCTTCAGGAAACAGCTAGGATCAACGAACTTTCGCTTGGCACTCATTCCCCTTGGCGGTTACGTTGAAATGGCAGGAAGCGCTGAAATTGGACAGGGAAATCAAGAACATGCAAACATGACCGGTGATTTATCCTATGAGACAAAGCCATACTGGCAAAAACTACTTGTGTCACTCGGTGGCATTGTGTTTAATTTACTGTTTGCATATATAGTATTTTGTGGCTTATTTCTCTCTGGATCATCTAGCAAACAAGCTGTTATGGTTGTTGATATCGTTAAACAATCTGCCGCCGAAAATGCTGGCCTAAGGCCTGGAGACGCCATTATAGCAGTTAAGACCCCTAACTTAGCACACGAAAATGCTATCATGGACACCCTTGATTTAGCCCCAAACGATACACTCATAGCAGACGCCCAACAACAACTTTTAGCTGCTATCCAGGCAAACCCTAACAAAGAAATTATTATTATCCTCGAACGTAACCATGAAGAAATTGCCTTGCCAGTTACACTTGGCACCAAACAATCACAAAATACAACTATTGGCTCTCTAGGCGCAAATTTTCTATTCCCCCTACCTAAGTTACCATTTTTACAAGCTATTAAAGCTGGCTTTGATTACACTAACCAAAATATTGTTTTAATTATTGACAGTATTAAACGCCTCTTTTCTCAGCGCAGTCTTGATGGAGCCGGCGGCCCCTTAATGATCATCTCAATGAGCGCGACCTCTGCACAGCACGGCGTAGTCCCATTGCTCATCTTTTTAGCTCTTTTGAGTATCAACTTAGCACTTATTAACCTCTTACCTATCGGGGCACTAGACGGTGGTCAAATTCTGTTTATCAGCATTGAGGCTATTATACGACGCAAATTGCCACATGCTTTAAAGAATACCATCGACATTGGCTCATGGGTAATTTTCCTAGGTCTTTTTGCATTCCTAACATACCGTGATATTGTGTACTTATTCGGAGCAAAAATCAGCGCTTTACTCAATATGCTGAGTAATTTATTTTAACTAACAAGAGTTTTTAAATAATTCTCTTAGTGATTGATTGACTAGGTGAATAGTCTGTCTCTAGTCAATCAATCACTAAAACTGCAAAATCAAATAATAACAGTCCACAACGCTGGATGTTCTTTGTAATGCTTCACGAGAAGACGATTAAAATCATGTCCAGTCTTAGTTGCAACAACATTTGCCACTAAGCTAACCCCAAGAAGCCCCATATCGCCAATAAGATCTAGCATCTTATGCCGAATACATTCTCCTGGTAAGCGCATTGGATTAATCATATCATCGCCTATTACCAGCGTGTTCCCAAGAGACGTTCCACGAGCTAAATTATATTGCCGCAACAAGGGTAATTGATCAAGAAACCCAAACGTCCGCGCCGGTGCTACAACCTGCTCAAAACACTCCGTTGTCAATCCCAATGCGAATGTACGCTCACCGACAAGCGGCGATTTAAAATCTGCGATATAGGTAATAGATAGCCCTTCTCTTGCTGGCTTTATTACTAACGACCGCCCTCGATCATCAGCAAGCACAACATCTTCTTTAGGCGAAATAGTAATCGCATGTTGTTGCTGCTGGGCAACCCCAACCCTTCTAATTTCGTGGCAAAACAAAAGGGCACTTCCGTCCAATATGGGCACCTCTGTACCAGTCACTAAAATTTCTAGATTAGTTATACCAAACGCCCATAAAGCAGCCATCAGATGCTCTATGGTGCTCACATGCCAGCCATCAGTTTTAATAACCGTTGCATGCATGGCAGCATCAGGAACAACACTCCCTATGCGTATACGCTGCTTTAGATTATGTATATTGATAAAAACAATACCCGTGTTTTCCGGTGCCGGTCGCAACTCTATCGTTGACGCAATCCCAGCATGCACCCCAATCCCTTGCATAACAATAGGTGCCTGTAGCGTTTTTTGAAACACCATTGAAAAATCCTCAATAAAAAAGCGCAGAACGATTGTTCTGCGCTTCATATTTTTTGCTTATGTAAGTACCACTACTTAACAGGAAAGCCTTCAATTTGGGCTTTATGAGGATGGTCCATACCAGGATAAACCTTAAGTTTTTTAAGAACTTCGCGGCTCAACTTGTTTTTTGGCAACATACCTTTTACGCCGTGCCAAATAAGGTATTCAGGTTTCTTAGCCATCATATCACGAGCAGCAATAAGCTTCAAACCACTACGATGCCCAGAGAAAAACTCGTACATTTTTTGCTTGAGTTTGTCACCAGTCAAGTGGATTTTTTCGCAATTAGTGATAACAACATAATCACCGCCGTCAGCATGAGGGGTGTATAGTGCCTTATCTTTGCCACGCAAAATATCAGCCACTTCGGTACACAAACGACCAAGAACTTTGCCTGATGCATCGATAACGTGCCAGCGAGGCTTACGGTCCGCAGTTTTTAGAAAAAAAGCGCTATTCATATCCATGAGTTTATTCCAAAAAAGTTATATATCGAAAAAGAAATAATTTTGCATAATTGTAGGTCATTTTATTAATTTGGTCAAATAGAAAGCGCTGAAAGCTTACAAAACAACACCCGACCATCCTGATTTTATTCAAACTGAAACTTGTTACGCTTTTATTTCTTTAAAAAAGTCAGCCAGCACCGCCTGATAGGCTTTAGGCTCTTCAAGCATCGCGAAGTGAGCACTCTGTTCAAATACCACGGCGCGACCGTGGTCAACCGTGCTAGCCACAGCAGTAACCGTCTCAGGGGTTGCCTCATCAAACCGCCCACACGTGAAGAGAACAGGACATTTAATGGCAGCCAAATCTTGCAAACAATCAAGATCACGCAAACTTCCCGTTACGGTAAATTCGCTTGGCCCCCACATGGTGTGGTACATGTCGAAATTCAGAGATTGAAACGTTTTTTGTAAAGCTTCTGGCCAGACTACACGGCACAAAAATTGCCCGTAGTACGCATTTACCGCTTCTTGGTAAGCCTGGTCGCCAAACGTTTTAGCCTGCTCATGCTGTGCAATTGTTTTTTGCATTTGTTCAGGCATTTTTTTTAATAGCCGTTCCGCATCAGCCAGCCACTGAGCTGTACTCAATAATGGGCTAGCAAGCACAACACTCGCCATTTTCCCAGGGTGACTTGCAGCATATGATACCACCGGTGCAGCGCCCCACGAATGGCCCATAAGGTGCACCTTGGCTACTTTAAAATAGTCTACAACACCTTCAAGCTCCTGAGAAAAGCGTTCAAGTGTCCAAGCCTCTTTGTCTGGATCAGCACTCGCAGACTTTCCGCAATCTCCCTGATCGTACAAAATTACCGGCACTTTGCTTGCAAGTGCAGACAAACCCTGTAAATAGTCATGCGTACAACCAGGTCCCCCGTGCAGAACGATCAAGGGAGCATCATGCTCAACCGCCTGAGTAAAGAATTTTCGATACCAAACTTTACCTTGAGGTAGATCAATAAAGCCTCCAACCGACATTATTTCATTGTTTTGTGTTAATCCTGCTTCCATAACCGACAACATCCCTACAAATAATAACCCAACGATATGCAATAATTTCATTATAGCTCTTCTTTTTGCCTTAAATGATCAGCAGTAATAAATACTTCGCCTGGTACCATGGGAGACATGGTACCAGGATCAACATTAAGGTATGGATCCCACTTCATACTGTAGCCAGCATTTTTAAGTAAAACACCAATAGCCGTTATCAAAACACTCTTACCAATAGAAGAGCAAACCCCTCCGGTTATGACAATAATTTTGC
Source organism: candidate division TM6 bacterium UASB124 (assembly GCA_945872225.1). GTDB lineage: Bacteria > Babelota > Babeliae > Babelales > RVW-14 > CAIKAH01. Next base: position 904 of record CAMBZK010000007.1, on the reverse strand, counting down.
TATCAGATCCTCTACCCAGCTCTAATGCTGTCTGCTGAACTATCACAATGATCCTTTTTACTTTTATAATTAATCAAGATGTTGCTGCATCAAAGCCTCTATTTCATCGACTTCTTTGGGAAGCTCATAACTCAAACAAGCAGCCCCATCATCAGCCATGACATAGTCATCTTCAATACGCACACCAATATTTTCTTCTGCCAGGTACAACCCTGGCTCAATCGCAAATACATCACCAGGCTTTAACGGGGTATCGTAATCACCCACGTCATGCACATCAAGCCCCATATAATGGCCTATCCCATGGCAAAAATACTCCGCATAGCCGCGCTCTTCTAAATAGCGGACCGCCAAGTGATGCAGCGACTGTTCAGTATATTTGCTATTTTTCAAGTACATCCCAGGCATTGCAATAGACTCAACGTATAACTGCGTATCAAGTACCAATTGATAAATTTCACGTTGACGAGCAGTAAACGTACCTGATGCTGGATATGTCCTGGTCAAATCAGCCGCATAGTACCCATACTCAGCCCCAATATCAACAACAACTAGGTCGTTTGATTTCAGCTCTTTGTTGCGCTGCGTATAATGCAATACCGTTGTATTCTTTCCAGTAGCAACAATTGATGGAAACGACGTCGTGGCACCAGCAAGCCCGGTAAAAACGCTCTCGATGGCAGCTTGAACCTCATATTCAAATTTGCCAGGTTTTATAAGATCAGCTGCCGCTTTATGCGCAATATTGGTAATCTGGACGGCTTTATAAATCAAATCTAGCTCGTACTCGTCTTTTGAACGACGCAAGCTGTATAAAATTGGCGATGCATCAACATTTGCCCCAAGCGCAGGCAACCACTGCTGCATATTTTTATACAATGCTACCTGCATAAAGGTGCCTTCA
>CAMBZK010000006.1 GCA_945872225.1 candidate division TM6 bacterium UASB124 | reverse complement strand
CTATGCCGAAATCATGCTGGTTAGTGAGCCGGTTGCCCATGTGTGGGTGCATCAAAAAACCTATGCTGGCCCATATAAATATCCTCTGACACTTGGGCGGGGAGCTATTCCGTTGTTTACCCATGCTTTTTATGGTGAACTTTTGTTTGTCAAAAAAAATATGACAGATTTTGCTATGGTTGCACTTCCTGGACAGTTGTGCACATTTAAGGGCAGTGAAGATATTTTGCCTCTGGTTGGTTACGTTCAACCACAACAAATACAGCAGGCTAGCCCTGCATGGTTAGCTTTGCAGCCTCTTGTTGTTGTTATCCCAAGTCTGTGCGTTAAAAAAACGCCATGCGAGCAGGGTGATGTTCTTATAACGGTGCCCTTTGGCAGCATGTTGCGTGCGACAGGTGTTCCGGTAGATCGTCAGGAATGGCAAGAAATTATGTTGGTTGATGGGCAGCAAGGGTATGTGCCGACAAGTGCTGTGAAATATTACGACCAATCGCTGCCTGTTTTGTCTGAGCTTCGAGAAACCGTTTGTGTTCGTAAGGATCTTTTTATAGGGCAGCCCTATTGCTTTGGGGGGCGCAGTATTTTTACAGCGTCGTATTTATCGGGTGCTGATTGCTCGGGGCTTACGCATTTGTTGTATCACGCTGCTGGGTTATTTATTCCTCGGTTAGCACATGCACAATTTTTGGCTGCACAACCAATTGATCCAATGGCAATGCAGCCGGGTGACCTTATATTTTTTAAGCGAAAGAAAAAGAAATATTTAACAGTAACGCACATGGCAATGTATCTGGGCGATGGCAAAGTCCTTGAAGCGCCGGGCTTGTTGTCTAGTCCACTAAAAGTCCACATGATAGCGATTAAAGATTATTTTGGTGTGCCGCTAGAAAAGCTTTACCAGGGTTGCGAGGTCATGCAATATAATGACCGTGCGCATTCAAAATTGTATTTTGGCAGCTTTTTGGCGACGCCAGAAGCAGCGCTTGAGGCTCGTAAAAAATTTCTAGCGCTTCAGCGCGGTGATTTTAGCGCTCTTGTGCCAGCGTAAAAAAGTTATTTTCCATAAAAAAAGTGCTGTGCCCGCTCAACAACGCGTGCAAATTCTACAAGGTGAGGGTTTGTTTTATCAGCCTCTTTAATTGATGTAGCGCCCAAGATCCCGTTATGCGTATCATCTTCTGCTGTGTACTTTCTTGGGGCCCAGTAGAGTGATCGCTTTACTTGAAAACCAGTGCCAGTAAGTGCTTTTTCGCAATCCATCATAATTAAGTATTCGAGGGCTGTTGCTGGTTGATGAGTCAAATGAACCAAGTGTCCTTGCATCGGTACGAGGCCATCGTCATGCATGAGTGCTGCAGCGCCTAGGCCTGCGCAGTTGATGATGACGGGCGTTGTGATCTGGTCAAGATTGGTGATTGTTTCGGTGATAAAGCGTACATCATGATTAGTTAAAAATGTCCGTAATTGCTCCATCATCAGGTGTACATGGACAATTATACCGCCGTTTTGTTCAACCATTTCGTGACTCGTGCCTGTACCAAAATCGAGTGTAACGGGTGTTACCGGGTGCGGCGATGCCAGAATCGCGCTCTTCTTTTGCTTAGGAATGTACATTGGCAAAAGCTGTGCTGATGTAGCCGCAAAAGGTGGCTGCTGCCCGGTGATAATTTGTGTATAAAAATGGTATGAGTCATGAATGATCTGTTCAATGTCTGGGGTCATCCAGCTCTTGCCAAGCTCAATGCTTGGTGAAAAAAAGCCAACGGCGTTGTGCGAGGTCAGGTCATCAGCTGCTTGTGCAACAATAGTAATATTTTTAAATCCCTGCTGAATGAGCTGGTAAGCTGCCGTGAGCCCCATAACTCCGGCGCCGATAATGGTGATTGGTAACTGCTTACTATTGAGCGGCAGTAACGCTTGCAGCTGGCTGAGCACAAACTGCGTTGCGCCTGGTGCCATAATCCACCCAAAACCGCTATGCCCATAATTGTTTACTAAAACCTGGTTCCCAAGCCTAAGCGCATTCATCGCTGGCGTCTTGCTGCGCGCCGGGCGGTGGCAAAGCACCTCTTTGCTGATGTTGGCAGCATCTAGGTTTGGTGGCGTTAAGTAACGAACTTGGGTTGGCATAGTTGGTCCAAAATAGGCGAGAAAAGCGGTTTTTGTTCTGCTTGGTTGGCGGATTGTATTGGTAGGGTTAGAATAGCTTCTTTCATAGGAATAGACAAAAAACCAATATAATTGGAGCTTTTATGGAAATTAAAAAGATGGAACTTGCCTGGATTTCTGTACAGGATTTTGCCAGAGCAAAGCAGTTTTTTACTGAAACTCTTGGCTTAGAGATTGGACATGAAGTTGCCGCGCATGGCTGGCTCGAACTTAAAACAGCGACAGCTGGTTTTTATCTTGGGGTTGGGCAATACAGTGAGGCTGCTAATGGCCCGATTACGCCAGGCAGCAATGCCGTTTTGACCTTGACGGTTGATGACTTGCTTGCTACTAAGGCTGAACTTGAAGCAAAAAAAGTGGTGTTTGTTGGCGAGATTTTAGAGGTGCCTGGGCATGTTAAAATGGCACTATTTCAAGATCCTGATGGTAACCATTTTCAATTGGTGCAACGCCTTGATGATCGCGTAAAAAATTAATTAGCGAGAAAAAGCGAAGGAAAGCTTTCAGGCGTAGGTTTTTGCTTACACCTGAAAGCTTTTCATGAAAAGCTATTTTTTCATATGAACAGCTACTGCACTGGCGATCAAAACGCCGCAGAGCACATAGCCAGCATGAATTGCTACAAGCATGATAGGCATGCCTGAGCACAGTGAGCCACAAACCATTGGGGCAAGTGATAGGCCAAGCCAAGCGGTGAATCCAACACAAACACAGTCGCTGACTGTTTTTGCTTTTGCCGAGTCAAAAAGTACTGACAAGCAAGCTGAAAGAACTACGGCGATCAAGAATGACCACAAGTACATCATGTGCATTGGTTCTGAACAGCGGTTTTCTACAAGTGCGCCAAAGAGCACAGGTGAGTACCAAGCGGCTCCCACAACGGTGTACAAAAATGATGAGACAAGTATCACTACCCAATTGAGGTGACGTAACATAACAAAACTCCTTCAAGATATGGAGGTTGTAGTTATAAAAAACACACTTTTATAAGCTTAATAATTGTCGAGCTTTTTGTTATTGACCAGGTATCAGGTTATTATTATACAATAATAAAATGCAAGCAAAGAATTTGCTTTATGAAAATTGCAGCTAGTTAATATAAATTGCAGTGATAAGATTACTTCTTTGTTATGGGGGTGTGTGTGAAAGTACTGCTGCTAGGATTTTTTATAGTATTGCCAATGCAAATAGGAGCATTTGCAATACCAACTGATAAAATTGTGATTACTTCTGCAATGCCAGCAGATTATCAGGATTGTTTTGATTTGTTGCTTGCAAATCGTAGTTTTTATAATCCACTCAAGGCTTCTCTTAATGAAAAAAACGGTTGTAATTTGCCGCTTTTAAGCGTTGATGATTTTGCTCTACCAGAAGTGCGAAAAAATTTATTGCCTGTCAGTAAGCCGAATACAGAAGTTATAATTGCTCGTGTTGGTAAGTCTGGTCCTATTGTTGGGCTTGTTGTTTTCCAAGAACAAAAAAGCTTCAAGGGGAATATTCTGTTTATCTCACGGCTTAATGTTGCTGAAGGAATGAGGGGAAAAGGTATTGGTAAGGCACTATTTGCAAGAGCTATTGATTTTTGTGATCGACATCCTGCTGTGACTCGTGTTGCTGGACAGATTCTAGCAAACAATGCCTCTATGTTGCGACTGATCCAAGTGTGTGGCTTTCGATACACGCACGAATCACCTAAGGAGCCCTATATTCGATTAGAAGTCTCAGTCGCGGCCTTTAGGGCTTATACCAAAAGTTTGCTATACTCAGGGTGAGATAAGAAGGTCGTAATTTACTATAGCACTGAGTATTTCTGTTTGTGCTGTATGAAAGAGGAGTGTCTTATGAAGCCGAGTAATTACTGGTGGTGCGTTGCGACATGGATTGTGTCGATAGCGCTTGTTTGTTCGTTGTTCGTGCTTTGGTATAACTGTTGCCGATAGTAAAAATAGACTTAAAAAGTAGAAGAGGGTGGTGTAATTATTAGACCACCCTCTTCTACTTTTTAAGTCTCATAACAGGAATTATTTTTTGAGTATCGCCACAATTGCTTCGCCAAAAGCGGCAGCTGCCGCCGGACCTTGGGCTGTGACTATGTTGCCATGGCTAACGACTGATTCGTTGCGATATTCAACATCGTGTTCGGCAAAAATGCCAGCAAGTTTTTCATCATCATCCCAGCCGGTAGCTTTTGCGCCGGCGAGTAGGTCGGCATGAGCAAGAATGCGTGGCGCGATGCAGATAGCACCAAAGGCTTTGCATGATTGTGCTGCGGCAGACATCATTTTATAGGTGGCTTCATTATCAAGATGTTCAAGGGCTCCTTTGCCGCCGATGAGAAAAATGCCGTCGTAGTCGTGGGCATTAACATGATTGATGGTGACATCAACAGTGGCTTGCGCATACATTTGTGCATGGGGGTGTGTTGATCCAGTACCTGCTGTTGCGGTACCCTCTTTGTCGCTGGCAACGTTGACTTGGTAACCAGCTGCTTCCAGTGCTTCACGTGTATGGCCATATTCAACGGGTTGGTAGCCTTCGTGTGCGACAACTAAAAGTATTTTTTTCATGGTTAATTTCCTTACTTTATCTAAAACAGTACCGGTGTGGGTGGTCACGTCAACATCGTTCATGATGTCAGCGACGGTGCCATTTTTACCAATAATAATTGTTTTGCGCTCTGGCAGTGAGATAAACCATGATACGAGCCATGAGAGAAACGATGTTCTTTTTGCGCCGTAGAGCTTGGCTACTTTTTTATCTGGGTCACTCAGGAGGGTGAATGGCAGATTATATTTTGCTTTAAATTTTTTATGGGATGCTTGGCTGTCATAATTAATGCCAGCAACGAGGGCCCCTAATTTTTGAAACGCTTGGAAATTATCGCGCAGGCTGCATGCTTGCTTGGTGCACCCCGGTGTATCATCAGAAGGGTAGAAATAGAGTATAACTATCTGATTGCGGTGCTTGCTCAGCTGCCAGGCTGCGCCGGTGTCATCAATGAGCGTAAAATCTGGTGCCAGTGCACCAACCGTGGCCTTAGTCATGGCATGTGTGGGGTTGCTCATAGTGATGCATCCTAACAAAAGGGTAAATATTCTTTTTAACACAACAGGCTCTCTTTAAGATTTATACAGGTTTAAATAGGCTGCTACTGATCGCTTCATGGTAGCATTTTTTTACTTGAAAAACAGATTAGCTTGTAGGGCAAGCATCATCCACCAGTCTGATCTCAATCCGCTCGATACCTTTGCCAGGGCGTTCGCGCTTAAGTTTGACGTAGCCAACTTCTGCGGTTGTGTTGACATGGGTGCCGCCACAGGGGACTTGGGCAAAGTTATCAATTTTCCAAAAGCGCCGTTGGGTTTCGATATCAGAATAGCCTTTTTCAATCGTGCAGTTCTTGGTAATAATGTCGTTGTAAACGGCAAGAATCTCTTCAAAGTGCTGGCTGATATTTTCATCGCATTTAAAATCAATCCGTGATTTGTGCTCCGCAATATGAGCGCCAACTTTTTCTAAAAGGTATTTTTGGTACACGATTTCGAGAATAAGTTCAGCGGCAAAATGCAGGCGCATGAGGCGGTGACGTCGTGGCCAATCGATCACCATGTGTACGCCGTCGCCGACCTTGAGTCCATGGTCTGCTGGCAGAGTGTAAAAAATGAGGTTTTCTTCGCGGCGCGAATTGAGGACGGGGATCCCGTTGACGGTTGCCTTATCGCTCTCTTGGCCACCAGCAAATGAGTAGGCAATAGTCTCATTGAAGACCACTTCGTCGCCATTGACGCTGGCAACTGTAGTGTCTAGCGTTTGCTGGTAGGGGTTTTCCCAAAATGTTTTTTTCATTCGCAGGCTCCTTAATAAATAGACATGGAGGCTATGGTAGCCTGAAACTATGCAACATTGAAGGGCTTTCCAGTAAAAAAAAGCTGGTTGTTCTGCCTGGTACACAAAAAGCTAAAAAAGTGGTACGGTTGGAGGGTCTTGTGGGGGAGTGTGGACAAACTTTTTGCTTAAGGTTATGCAGCCGTGAATTACGAACTTTATGAGCTATTGCGTGGGCTTTCTGCCAGCACCATTAGCGCTCTTACCAGCCTACCGGTCTATCAGCGTGGTCGTGCCTATTTTGAAGATGGGCGGGTAGTCTCATTGACTTGGGATGCCGACGAGACCGCTGGCCGCTTAATTGCCAAAGTTCGTGGCACAAAAACCTATCGGGTTGTGGTTTATCTTTATGATGGTTCGTTGCAGATTCGGTGTAGTTGCCCTGCGTGGGATATCGATACCACTTGCAAGCACGTGGTCTGCGTTTTATTGGCGGCACGTGAGTCACTTGATGAGCCAGCGCCAGCAGTTGTGCCGCCACCGGTATGTAGTGCGACTATTCTATTTCAAGCAGATGCTACGGTTGTAGCCCTTGCCGATACCTTTACCCTCAATGCATTCAAAGTCGTGCTCGATACTTTTAAGCACCCGCATACTGATGGGCGGTCGGGGATGGTACTGGTTCCCTATGATGAATTTTATGAAAAATTAACTGATTTTACCAAACGCTTAGAGGCTGATGGCATTGACTTGCGGGTTAACGGTAAGCGTCCTGAGCGGGTAAAACTCGATATTTCGGTAACGACGGCATCAAGCTCGCGGCAAGATTGGTTTGAGTTGGCGCCCCACATTATTGCCAACGGGGTTGAGCTTTCTGATGAGGAACGCGATGAGATCTTTGCCAATGTTGACGGCTTTGTTGAGACCAATGACACGATAACGCTACTTGATGGCCAAAGCCAAGGAATGTTACGCCTGCTGGGCAAAATGTTTACTGCTGCAAACCGCGGAACAACGCTTATCCAGCGCCAAGGCATTGTAGAGATTCCGCGCTTGCGCATGCTAGACCTGCTTGCACTGCGGCAACATGGTGCGAATATTGTGCTGACGCCGGAAGATGAGCAGCTGCTTGAGGGCTTGAGTAATTTTAAAACGGTAGAGAATCTTAAGCTGCCCGAGCATTTTGTTGGCAAGTTGCGTCCGTACCAAAAAGATGGCTATCGCTGGCTTGGCTTTTTGTATAAAAATCGCTTTGGTGCTTGCTTGGCTGATGACATGGGGCTTGGCAAAACGATTCAGGTGATTGCCTTTTTAGGCGGCATTGCCGAGGGCATTATCGCCAATCGTGCGTCACAGGGAGCCCCTCATTTGATTGTTGTCCCGCCGACCTTGGTGTTTAATTGGCAACATGAGTTACAGCTATTTTACCCAAATTTATGCGTGATGGCGTATACCAAAAAGCAAAAAACGCTTCCTGTTTGCGATATTCTGATCACGACCTACGATCGAGTTCGCTTGGATATTGCTTTCTTGAAGCAGCAGCAATTCAATGTTCTGGTGCTTGATGAGGCGCAGGCAATTAAAAATTTACAGACAGCGCGCACGGCTGCTATTCGTCAGCTGAATAGTATTTTTACCATAGCCGTTACCGGGACACCGATAGAGAACCACTTAGGTGAGTACTACTCAATCATAGATGTTGCTGTACCAGGATTGCTGCCTGACTACCATGATTTTATGCGCGCGGTGCAGTTTGACGATATCGCTGATGTGATTAAAAAAACACGGCCGTTTGTGCTGCGTCGTACCAAAGAGATTATTTTAAAAGATCTGCCAGCAAAGGTTGAATCGAACGTCCTGCTTACCATGACGCCTGAGCAAGAAAAACTGTATGCAACAACGGCCGCGGCGGTTAAAAAAGTTATTGATGATGCCTACCAAATAAATACCAAGGCACAGGCGCATATTATTGCGCTTACCGCGCTAATGCGGCTACGGCAGCTGTGTATTTCGCCCCAGATGATTGACCAAAGCTATGCCGCTGTATCCCCAAAAATCGATTATTTAACTGACGCTTTGCATGACGTCGTTAATGAAGGCAATGCAGCGTTGGTCTTTTCGCAGTTTACCACCTGTTTAGATTTGATTGAAAAAGCGCTTCAAAAAGAAGGCTTGGTGTACTACCGCATTGATGGCAAAACGCCTATGCTTGAGCGCAAGCACATAGTGAATGCATTTCAGAATAATACTGAGGGCAAAGCTATTTTGTTGCTTAGCTTAAAAACCGGTGGCGTTGGGTTAAATCTGACCCGCGCAAATTATGTTTACCACGTTGACCCGTGGTGGAACCCTGCGGTTGAGCATCAGGCGTCTGACCGATCGCACCGCATTGGCCAAAAGCAGACGGTGTTTATAACGCGTTTGGTGATGCATCACACCATCGAAGAAAAAATGATGGATCTGAAGGCTGCAAAGCAAAAACTCTTTACCGAAGTCATGGAGCAAACGGCAACCAAGGCTGGTAGCTTAATTACCAAAAATGATTTGGATATGCTGCTCAGTTAGTGCTGAACTATGATGGCAGGCGCTTAGGGGCGTTTTTTGGCCTCGCAGAGCGTCTATGCTTGTTTGGAGGTAGCTCTTGAGGGCTTGGTTTTCGTCGATGATAAACTCTGATATGGGCGCCCATAATGTCTTTTTTATCGGTTCTGAAGCCGCATGCAAGGCACAAGTGATGCTCTCGAGCGCAGGGGTTTATCGGTTTTCTGTGCAGCTCCAAAAGAGCATCCATAATTTCTTACCGGGCATGTTTTGCTGCGGTATTTCTTCTTGCTCTGCTGCATTCAGCAGAATGGCGCTGCTCATAAAAACGAGCAGTATCAACCCGCTTATTCCCATCATAATTTCCCCCTCACTAGAAAAGCATATGCCATGGTCCTCTTAGGGTCAGCCTAAATTTTTTTTAGCATTGATTGCAAAGAAAACGCAATTTCTCAGCTAAGGGAATTGCCTCTTATGTTGATTGACTACTGCGCAGTGCTCTCTGTGGAAAGCTAGGATTGTTTGGCAGTCGATCTGGATGGTTTCTCGATTGGTGTGTGGTTATCGAACTTTTTTTGGACCGTATTTCTTTGCAGTAATAGCACATAAACCGTACGTTTCCGTCTGGATCTAGATATTCAATAACTGGATGTATTTTATTGATGTGATTTACTAAAGACGATTTTCTTGTTGATTCATGTCCGCAGATGAGACAAATAAATCGTGGTGCGGAGTCTTTATTGCTGTTCATAATTAAAAGGGCACGAATAGTATCAAGCTCCATTGGTCTGCATTGTGAAAATGATAATGGTGGTTTTTGTGCAGGCTGAAGTGATGTGCACCCTATGATACAAGCGAGCATGATCCATAGACTTATTATTGCCATTGGGTTATTTCCTGCCTTGACCAGGATGATATAAAATAGCTATTCATGAAAATCCTACTTTGAAATCATGTTTAATAAAATAATGCGTTATAACGTAATCAAAAAAGCATATTAAGTCACTATAACAAAGATAAAGTAATGGAGATGTCGTTAGTATTATGCCCCACAACATTCTGCGGCTAAAAGAACTTGCATGATTACAGCAAATCATTATCATGTTGGTGCTTTAAAAAAGGGATTATAACAAACGTGGGATTTTAACAAACGAAAGAGAATGAGGCTTGTGAAAAAAGTACGTGTGGGTGCATTGTGTGTTGCGGCCATCTTACAACTCCCGGTAGAAGCAGCATTGCGTCGCTTTGTGCCCCTTGCTGGTGTTGCTGGAAAGCAGTTGCTTGGTGAAGTTACAGGCTTTACTTATGGTACAACGAGGCTTTGTGTGGATTTTGCGCATCCATTTGTTAGTTATAAAAGCGCTATTAAAGCATGTTTAGCCGTTGACGCCATAGCACAGCCGCTTGTTATACATCGTGAAAATGTTGCGTTATTGCAAGATCGTGCATTTATAACGCAGGTAGAGAATCTTGTAATCGATGGCTGCCTACGTGATTTTATGGCGAGCGATTATTTAGATTTTCAAAAACTAAAACGATTAACTATCAAGAATTGTATTTTTGATTCAGATGATATGATTCTTTTTCTCCGAACAATACAACAATGTTATGACCTAGAGTTGCGTGTTTTGCCGTACTACCCTCCCTTTCGTTAAAGGATTATTATGAAAAAATTATTACTATTTACGTTGATTGTTGCTGCCGTTGCTCCTATGCCAGTTGAAGCTGCATGGCGTCGTGCATTAAGCCCACTAGCTGGGGTTGTTGCGACTGGAGTTGCTGGTAAAATAGTTCGCTGTGTTGAATATGGGCTTGATGGAGAGCTGTATGGGCCAGGTGGTGAGGGATACGATTATTGTAAGGGCGAGCACTCTAGCAATCGCTGTCACGGAGGGATGCCTAACTATCTCGATCGTTTTCCTGGAGCGACATCTAGGTTAGAAACTGGAAAACATTCTCCAGCGGTTGCGCCTGGAAAACCGACCTCGGGGTTTGAAGATGAGCCGTTGCCTAGGGCCCGCCGCTATAGATATCCTACAGTGATGGTCTTAGAAGATTCTAATTCATTGCGTGAGTTATTACGTGCGCCTGAAGCGATGGCTGCCCTCGAGGCTCTGACAATTACTAATGGGTTACATATGCTTTTAGCCGATAATTCCGCTGGCTTTGTAAATCTAAAAAAACTGACCATTAGGTGCTGCAGTTATACACCTGAAGAAGCACTTGCGCTTTTTCTTTTGCAGCAAAAGCTTGGGTTAGAGTGTGTTTGTTTTGAGTTCCGTGAAGCTGCGCCTTTAGATTTAGAGAGGCCATAATTTTTTTTATTCAGGGGCTGGTATTTTTGCTAGCCCCTTTCTTTTTTAAACACAGTCCAACCGCTTCATCATACGCTTGACGCCAATCCAGCCAGATATTATTGAAAAGCCAATCAGTGCGACAAAGCAAATCAAGCAGGGGATACTGCCAACTTGCCCGAGCACCGCACCACGCATTCCCTCTTGCATGTAAGTGAACGGATTTGCTAACGCAAGATAGCCAAAAAATGCTGATCGCTCATACAAGGTTGCCCAAGCAAATTGCATGCCACCCATCATCCACATCGGATAAATAATGCGCAACCATGCCATACGCAAATGCTGCACTGACGGGATAAATGATACGGCAAGAAGGCCAAAAAATCCGCAAAATATGCAGCTGATTATAAAAAACAGTGAAAACCACATGGCAGAAAAATTTGCCGGATTGAATTGTCGCCACACAAAAAGCAGGCCAAAGGGAAATATAACCGTGCTGACCAACAATGACTGCAGTGCATTGGAAATCGCAATGCGCGCTATGGCAAGCCACGATGGTATTGGAAGTGTCAAATCATAGGTAATAACTTTATTGTTTTTTAAATCTACAACGATCTCGGTAATCTGCGAATAAATATGAGATGAGCACGCAGAACCGGCAAAGGTCGCAACCATAAAAATTCCAAAATCTGCTCGGACACCTACAAGCAAAAAACCACTTATAAGGACGTTAAATGCCACAAAGATACAGGTATCAATAACTCGATCTTTGATCAATGGCAGGGAGCCAATAAAATCAGCACGTATCAGTTGATAAAAAATTGGCCAGTATGATGAGAAATAAGAAAGCATGAAAAGCCCTTTTTAAGATCATTTTTGATGGAACACTGCGCTACAACGTAATCAAAAAAGTATATTAAGTCACTATAGCAAAGAAAAACTAACGGTTTTATTAGAAAAATAAACGTCATTTGTGTCGTGATTTTTGTTCTGATAGAGTAAAAAAACCTATAACTACTTATACAAAGAGATAATCTGATGGCACACATAAAATATCAGCCCGTACTTTCTAGTACCATCCAGATCATTTTCATGCAAAATAACACGTGGCCTGCCAGAGTATCCGGCCGCTGGCCTTGTCGCCAAGTCGCATAATTTTTTACCCTTATTATTTTTGTAAATCTACAATAACTGTGCGTTTATTATAGCGCTACAGAGGTCGTTTTATGCTTTGCGTTAATCTTTTAATGCTGCTTTAGCGCCTACTTGCCTTTGTGCATGGAAGGAACAGCACGCATGGAGTTTTGCTATGAAATTATTATTTAAATACTGCTTCTCTTTTTTTATATTGTTATTTGGTTTTTTCACTGTTGCAACGCCAAGTAGTCATGAGGCTGCCACTTCTTATTGTTGTAAACGAGCAGCAACGCTAGAGGATAGTGAAAACATCATGGCACTGTTTGGCCAAATTGAAGATGATATTGATGCAAAACAGGCATTATTCATTTATCCCAAGCAAGAGCAAAGAAAGAAGATTGTTGAAGCTGCCTCTAAGGGACGTTTTTTTATAGCTTACGAACAGGCTACCAATCGGCCGGTTGCTATGCTCAAATTATTTGAGCTTGCTGATTATGAAGAACGAAAAGCAGTCATGGCGGTTGAGTTAGGCATTAGCGAAAGTGCAGAGGCTACAACGTGTAGCATGTGTATCACTAGCGAAGGAATTATCCCTTCTTCTGTGCTCGATGGTTCAGATGAAAGTACAACCTACATCTACGTTGGCAGCCAGTATACCGTTGCTGATTTTCGTGGGCATGGCATACAGTCTCAATTATTACGTTTTGCTCATAGGCATATAGTAAAGAAAGAAAGTGTTGCCTTGTTGTATGGACAAATAGAGAGAATCACAGATGAGCACGGAATTGTTAAAGTGCTATCCCAAGGCAAGCTGATCATTCATTTACGATACCCAACAACCAAGCCAGCCTTTGATGATGAAGGAAATAAAGTCTTTTTAGCCGAAAATAAAGGTCGTGGCAGTATTGTTTATCTGACCAGTGAGGAGTTAGTATGAATGCCAACTACCAATTCATTAGCTTGCTTATCAATGATGTACGTATTAATACTGCAAAACGTGAAATAAGCTTTAGGTCTGAGCAAGAAAAGAGGCTGTAAGCAGAGCTATTTTTTGCATAAAAAGGGGCTGGTAACTACCAGCCCCGATTGAGTTTTAAACGCAATCTAAGCGCTTCATCATTGTTTTAATACTGACAAAGGCGCATAGCGCTGTAAAAATAACGAGTGCCACAAAGCAGAGCCAGCAGGGCAGATTTTCAGCTTGTCCCAAAATAGCAGATCGCACTCCCTCTTGTGCATACAAGGCAGGATTAAGTAATGCGAGATACCCAAGTGTTTTTGATTTTGCAAACAGTACAGCCCACGTAAATTGGAAGCCACCGAGTGTCCAGAGGGGGAAAATAATCCGCATCCAGCTTGATCCGAGCTGTTGAATGTTTTGCACATAACATGAAAGCAGTAGACTAAAAAAGCCAAAAAACAGATTGCTCATAAGCAATAAGGCAACAACCCAAAACCATGAAAAGTGCGATGCGTCAAATTGTTGGTACACAAAGAGGAACCCAATTGGCAGTGAAAAAATACTGACAAAAAGTGATTGAATCGCGGTCGTGATTGCAAGCCGTGCGATTGCTAGCCATGAAGGGAAGGGTAGCGTTAAATCGTAAGAGATAACCTTATTGCCAGTAAGGTCCATGACGACTTCTGCTGCTCGAGGGTAGATCTCAAACATTGACACGCTACCAACAAGGCTGGCAGCCGTAAAAATACCAAAGTCTGCTCGTATGCCAAAGCTGGTGAGCAAGTAGCCCATAACCACGACCGTAATACCGATATAGATAAAAAGATCGATGAGCTTAGTTTTGATCATGGGTTTAAAGGTCAAGAGGTCGGCGTAGAGCATTTGCCCTAGCACAGACCAGTATGTTGGGATTTTTGCAAACATGGGGTTCCTTTCTACTCAGCAGCAGCTTTGCTTTCATTAATCAATTTAATAAACACATCCTCAAGCCGATCTTTTTGATGCGCTGCTTTCAGGTTTGCTGGGGTATCAATAAGCTTGATGACGCCTTCATCCAAAATGCACACACGATCAGAAAGCGCTTCTGCTTCATCCAAATAGTGCGTCGTCAAGATGACGGTGACGCCTTCAGCCTTAAGCTCTTTAAGCAGTGCCCATACTTCATGCCGCACATGCGGATCAAGCGCTACCGTTGGCTCATCAAACAGCACTAACTGTGGTTTGTGTACTAGTGCACGTGCAATTAAAAAGCGCTGTTTGTACCCGCCAGAAAGGCTTTCGATTGTGTTGTTTGCGTAAGTGGTCAGCTCAAAGCGTGCCATCAGTTTGCGCACGCGTTCTTGTGTTTCTGTTGCCGATAAGCCATAAAAGCGCCCAGCAAAGAGCAGGTTTTGCTCGATGGTGAGCCTTGGGTTGACGTTTGGTTTTTGCGGGCAGAAACCGATCATGCGACGGTAGGTTGGCACATCATCGTAGATGCTTTTACCTTCATGCAGAATTTCTCCTGCCGTTGGTGGGTTAAGCGTTACAATAATTGATGCCAGCGTTGTTTTGCCAGCGCCATTGACGCCAAGCAAGCTTAAAATCTCGCCTTTGTTGATATCCAGCGTTACGCCCTTAAGTGCTAAACGTGCACTTGGACGAACACCATACTGCTTTGTTATCCCGCGCAGGGACAATAAAATACTCATGGCAACCCTATAGGTTTAAAATGATAAAATGAGCCAAATAGAACGTGTATGCACGTCTATGGTGCAAAAAATGTGGTGGAAAAAAAGACAGGCTCAGCAGCAATTCCGCTAATGAGAGCAACTGAGCTTATCGGGCCGTGATGACCCTGGTCGTAGAGATTTTCATCAATACCACTCCTTGGTTGTGTATGCTATGCGCATAATTATTATGAAAGATTTTCTAACTGTAGCAGTTTGTTCCAAGTAGTGCAACTGGGAGTATTAAACTCTAAAAAAGAGCTATTTTAATGGGCCTTTTTGACCTTTGGCTTTGCTCTGCTATCGTAGTGCTCTTAATAGGGTTGGGTTGGTTTAGGATGTAAACATCAATGTTTTTACCTGAAAGATAGATTATGAAATACGTATTGTTATTGTTGTTAACAGCAACAACCGCACAAGCTGCTCAGTATCAATCAACTACCAAGACTCCATTGAAGTTGCGACCAAATGGCACTGCTTCAGCAAGAAATATGCATTTAGAAGTTGCTCCTCGGTACCATGAAATTGACGCACGCCAGCTACTTTTTAGCGGTGCGATAACAACGGTTGGTGCCACTTGGCTTGCCGGCACATCAAAGCAAATGTTATTTAAGCGAGATTGTCCGCAAGATCGTTTACTCAACGGTATGGTTGAATATGCTTTGCCAATTACCCTTATGACGCATGGCTTGGCCTATAGTATGCAAGCCCTTGGGGTTGATTTATTGACACCTGCGCAGGAGGCTGTTGGTAATACGCACGTGGCCTTTGGTCTTGGTGCCTGGGGTGTTTTGACGGCGAGTTATTTCTTCCGCACAGAGCCAAACAAAATTATTGGGACTTTTCTTGCCGCAGCGCCATTTGTAGCGCTTGGTGTCTATGATATGCAGGCTGCTGATGGTAGCGTATTGCACGTTCGGTTCTAAAAAAGCATTGTAGAATAAAATAAAAAGCCCCCGGTACATTGCCGGGGGCTTTTTATTGAAACATATTTTTTTATTGATTTACCGCTGCTGCCAGCTCCTGCGCCAGCACCACCACTTGGAGGAGTGCTACGGCGTCCACCAGCATCGCGGAGCATGTCTCTAAAGCCATACCATTCACTTTGCCACTCGCCAGCGTCATTGAGTGCGCCGCCCATGCCGAATCTGTCCCCTCGTTGTATTAAGGTTTCGCTGGATTCTTTTTGATAAAAATCTTTTGCTTCACTGCTACCAAAAGCAGGGCGCCGGATATTGGTAAAAGCTGCGCGCAGTTCGCCACTGGCAGCTCTGTAGAGAATGATGTTGGCATGATCAAGTGATCCAACGCACCAAATACTTGCACCGGTAATAACTTGTATGATCTCAACGAGTACCCCATCAAGCTCTTCTGCTGATAGCCCCAACGAACAAGCAAGTGGTGTTTGTCTTGCTTTGTAGATTGGTGCACCGCCTTCTTTTTCTCCTATTTGTTCACGGAGATATTTTTGTGTTTCCAGCAGGTCTGCATAGGTGGTGATGAGTGCCTCTGTGCCATATTTGTGATACGGTGTAACAACGACAAAATCGTGATCATTTAATGCTCGTTCTAGAACCCATGGCAGTCGGTAAAGCTGTGTATCGACGCGATCAATGTGCCCGAGCCTTTGGGTTTCAATAACATCATTAATGCTTTTTGCGTGCAGCGCTGCTGCAAGATCATGCAGCACAAACCGTTCTTCGCTATAAAAAGGTCCTTGGCGAACAATTGGCCAGTCGTAAAGGGCTATTTCAACTTTATACCCTTCAAAGCCTGGAAATATAAGCGAGATGATGCCATCGCTGTTAATGCTAGTTCTTTCAATACCAGGGTGACGTGTTAAAACACCGCTTAGCAAATATTCACGCTCAGCTAGGTGAGCTCTTTGTGCAGCTTCAAAGGCCTTGCGCGCCTCGCTCCAGACAATTGGGCTTGGCACTCCTGCATACCTTGATCTGTCATCTCGTGTTCTTAAGGTATGTGAAAACTGATTGCCATCTTCCATCATAAAGCGTGATTTACGCATTAAGTGTCCTACTTCGGGGTCACCAAAAAAATAATCGAGGGCTGCCTTGAATCTCGGGTTGGCAATGTGAGCCATGCTCACTACAATGCCTGCTTGGTCTGAGCCGCACCATTCGTCGACTGCGGCAAGGGCCTCTGCTGTGCGTGGGATAAGTTGGTTACGACAATCTCTCACGGATACTGATTCTTCAACAGCTGCGCAAAACAGGCTAGGTGTGCTCACCAGTACTAGGCTTAAGGCCAAGATGCCCTTGGTTATTTTTTTACACAATTTCATATGAAAATCCCTCTTTTTTAATAAAAATGAATTAACTCTCCGAAAAATACTGCAAAAATAGCCAAAAGTCGCTAGCAGAAATAAGTGCTAACCACTATTAATTATTTCTAATTGTAATTAATGTATGACTTGGGAAGCAAGGGGAAATTATTTTAGGTTGCCCAGTCGCTGGAGACGTTGATATGGTCTCCTGGGTGATTTTTTCTAGCGAAACATGACGGGTGCTGAAATGATGCCCTTTTTTTCATAAGCGATGGCACGCGCTTTGGCATGGACCAACGCATCGTGGAGGGTATCTTTTTTGCTCGTGATGCCTTCATCCTGTTCCCGGAACTCTAAGAAATAGACAGCCTTTTCACCCAGGTCACGCTCAACGCGTTCATAAAACATCAGAGGCAATGATGCGCCAGTAAGGTCGAGGAAATAACAAAAGCGATGGGTGAGCGTCCAGAGCAGGTCATCCAGATCGTCCATGTGCTTGATAATATTATATTCGCCCAGGCGCTGTAAGCCTTGTGCAATGGTAACAAATGAGTTCCATGCGGCCGTTGGCTCTTGTGGATTCCACATCGCCTTGCTGAGCATGGTGTCATAAAACCGAATGATGACGTTGCGCAAGCGCTCAACGCTTTCTTCTTTCGCTATATTTTTTTTACTACGCGCCGTCTCTGATTCATAAAAATGCGCCAGCTCTTGTGCCAGGCTTGAGACAAAGGTGTCTGGTTCGCGCTTAAATAGATCAACTTGGCGAGTAAATTTACTAAGAATTAAGCCCTCAAGCTGCTTTTTTATGAATGCTAAATCAGGCTGATCTGGGGCATCGCCGTACGGTGCAAAGTGCCTCTCGAGGAGGCGTGGCGTAGAATCAAGCAAGTGTAAAATCATGGTGTCGTCAACTACTTCAGCAGCTTTGATTTTGTTATAAAACAGGCGTGTTGAGACATAAATGGCATCAACCCCAAGATTAAGCTCGTTGCTTAAATCAAGAAATTGAGTCACGTGCGTGGCGTTTTGCGAAAGTTCGACAGCATATGATTTATGGTTATAAATTTTAGTAACAAAATTAAGCAGTGAGCTGTTGTAAGCTGCCGTTTTTGATGATGCTTGTGCAGGGCGCTCTTGAGGTAAACGCTTTGTCGCA
>CAMBZK010000005.1 GCA_945872225.1 candidate division TM6 bacterium UASB124 | reverse complement strand
GCAGCGTTCATTGACGCTTGAGACCATCAAAGCCTTTCATGTTGGCTACTTTCCAGGTGGGCAGCATACCATTGCACGCATGCTCAAAGACTTACAGGCAGAGGGTTTTATGCTCAAAGACTTGCAAGAAGCTGGCGTGCTGGCGGAGGGAAAGGGCGCGGTCTATTCGCCATTTGAGGAGCGCATTTTGTTTCCCATAAAGGATATGCAAGCTAAGCATTGTGGCTTTGGGGGCAGGGTGTTTCGTTCAGGCGACGATCGGGCGAAATATTACAACAGCAAAGAGGCTGATGGCTTTGAAAAAGGTAAAATTTTATTTGGCTTTGATATGGCTAAAAAGGCCATTCAAGACGAAGAATCAGTATTTCTTGTCGAAGGCTATCTCGATTGCATTATGATGGTTCAGTATGGGTTTGCCAATACGGTTGCAACGCTTGGCACGGCATGCACCGTTGATCATCTCAAGCAGCTTGCGCGGCATGCACATACCCTTTATGTTTTGTACGATGGTGATTTAGCAGGGCAAAAAGCAATGCTGCGACTGGCTGAATTATGCTGGGAGGTAAACCTAGAAATGTACATTATTACGCTACCAGTGAAGCATGATCCGGCATCATTTTTAGTTGATGGTGGCGACCTGCAAGCATATAAAAACAGTGCTGTTGAGATTATGCATCACTTTATTAGCTCCTTTGGTGCAAATTTTTTAACTAAGCCCTTGGCGCAAAAAATGGTTTCAGCCGAAAAAATTGTGGCAACGATTGCCAAAATTAATAATCAATTCAAGCAGGACGTATTGCTCCACCATGCAGCAGCCGTTATGCAGATGCCATTTGATTCACTAAAGACGTTGCTTGCTACGATTGCTCGCAAGCAGGCGCAAAAAATACAGCCTGAAAAAAATATCGAACTGCTGGCGGCCCCTGCTGAGGGGGTGGAAGCCGATGAGCTCGACAATCAGTTGCTGGAAGAAAAAATATTTTCTGGTATACTTGGCGGCATTGCAGCTGGTAAGCTGTTGCACGTTCCTGATGATGTGCGGCCTTATTTTAGTGGGCGTATGCAGAGCTTATTGACGTTTGTTGAGCAGTGGCATAGCCATTATGAAGGGTCTTCATCGGTTAGCGAGCTCTTAGACGCCTTTGATGTAACGCATAAAGAATGGGTGCTGCGGGTTGCTATGCAGCATAACACGCAGACATGTCATCAGCTCTTAGATCGACTCTTAGACCGATTTTGCAAGGTACACTGGCAAAGGATAGTCAAAGATATAAAACAGCAATTAGTTAAAGCAAAACAAGAAAATGATACGCAGACGATGAATGATGTGCTTGAACGTTTTTCTCACCTCAAACAAGGCATGATGCAAAGGGGGCTTGTACGATGAAATCTGGTAAAAAGACCGCAACAAAAAGCAGCAAAAAAGCAGCTACGAGTAAACAAACACGCACTAAAAAAGCGCCCGTTAAAGCAGTAAAAAATAAGGCGGCCAAGACGCTTGTGCGTAAAAAAGTTTCACCTGCAAAAAAAACCGTTGCAGCGGGTAAAAAACCAGGTCGTTCAATTGCTAAAAAGCTTGTAAGCGCGCCAAAGCGTGCTGCAGTAAAAAAGCAGACAGCACTGAAAGCACCAGCAAAAAAAGTAGCTGTTATAAAAACTCCTACAAAATATTTGCCAAAATATGCGGCTGCAAAAGAGCCAAAAAAAATTGTTGCCCCAAAAGCTGTGGCCCCACGATTGATAGCAAGGTCAACACCAAAGCCTGTCGAGGCTGAACAGCCAAAAGTTAAGGTTGTAGAAAAACAGCCAAAGCCAACGTTGGTAAAAGTTGGCAAATCAAGTGTTGTGGCTGCTACAAAAGCAACATTGCCTCAGGCGTTTTCTGCAGAGCCGGTGAGCAAGAAAGAAGCTACGCCTGCGGCCCCTAAGCCTAGTGCAAAAGCTGCTAAGAAAAATGCCGCTATCAAAACCGCAAGCGTGCAAGCTACCGTGCCAAAGCAGGATCACGATCTTGATGCTGATGAGGATTTAAACGCATTTATCACTATTCCTGATGATGAACAACTGCTTACACAGTCACTTAAAAGTATCGATAAGCATGTTGGCTCATTGCTTGAAAAAGGTCGCAACGAAGGCGTTTTGACCTATGAAGAGCTGATGTCTTTTAACCAACGCCATCGCCTTTCAGATGAAGACTCAAACGAATTAGTGCGGATTTTAGAGCGTGAGAATATTGATTTAATTTCTCAAGATGAACTGGAAACAGGGACGCAAGATTTTGATGGTTTGATTGAAGCATCAGCGACTAAAACGACCGCCTTTGAGAAATTGCCTAGCGATATTGAAGGGGCGCTTGAAGTTAGCGAAACAAGCGAAGCTGCCCATGATGATGATTATTACGATAAAGATCTTGATAAGCTAAAAAGCACCATAGAGCCAAGTCAGCTGAACGATCCTGTAAAGTTGTATTTGAAAGAAATTGGCAAAATTCCTTTGCTGAACAAAGATACTGAAAAGGTTATTGCGGATAAAATTGCGACCGGTAAGCGTGAATCGATTGAGGCTATCTCAGAGTTTCCGTTTGTGGCAAAAGATTTTATGGCATTTGAAGAGCGGATCAACAAAGATACGCTGTTCCTAAAAGACCTTGTTCAGTTCTCAGATTTTGATGAAGATAATTCGCCAAAATTTGAAGAAGAAAAAATTAAGCTTGTAGGCGCTATTCAACATATTAAGGATATCGCTGGTAACGAAGATAAAATTTATCGCTCATACCGCAATCAGCTTGATTCTGAAGAGAAGAAAAAAGAGATGCTTGCCAAAGTTGAGCTGAATAAGCGCCAAATAGTACAGGCTATTCGCGCTATTAAGATTTCTACCAAGCAGATCAAAAAATTCGGCAAGAAGATCGAAAAGCTTTACTACAAAATCCAAGAAAAAGACGAAGAAGTGCGCAATGCAGAAGCAAAGCTTACCTTCTATCGCAGCCTTAAAAAGCCAAATGATAACGACCTTGAGCAAATTGCGATTCTTGAGAGCGTTTGTCGCAGTGGCCAAAAGCTGGCAAAAAAGGTTGAGTCTGAAGCTGGTATTCCGCGTGACAAGATTTTCGCACACTACAAGCGGTTTTTTATTGCACAGGCAAAAGATAAGTCAGCAAAAGACGACTTGGCACGTGCAAACTTACGTTTGGTAGTTAATATTGCTAAAAAGTACATTAACCGTGGCTTGCACTTCCTTGACTTGATCCAAGAGGGCAATATTGGGCTGCTCAAAGCGGTTGAAAAGTTTGAGTTTGAGCGTGGCTTTAAGTTTTCAACGTACGCAACGTGGTGGATTCGCCAAGCTATTACCCGTGCAATTGCCGATCAGTCCCGTACTATTCGTGTACCGGTGCACATGGTTGAAACGCTGAGCAAGATTAACAAAATTACCCGCACCTATGTGCAAGAGCAGGGTCGTGATCCAAGTTATGCAGAGCTGGCCAAAGAGCTGAACCTTGATGAGAAAAAGATTAAAAACATCATCAAGATTTCAAAAGAGCCGGTTTCACTTGAAACCCCTGTTGGTGATAGCGAAGATACCTATCTTAAAGACTTTATTGAAGATGAAAACGAGTATTCACCAGTGGATGCTGTTATCAATGAAGACCTGAAGGAAAAGGTTCGTGAGGTTTTGAAGACCTTAACGCCTCGTGAAGAAAAAGTGCTTAAAATGCGCTTTGGTATTGACGTTGCATCCGAGCATACGCTTGAAGAAGTGGGTAAAGACTTCTCGGTAACGCGTGAGCGTATTCGCCAAATTGAAGTAAAAGCGTTGCGCAAATTGCGTCATCCATCACGCAGCAAAAAGCTGACGTCATTTATTGAAAAAGACATCGATAACGGCTCTTCAAACGATCCGATTGAATAATGCGCATAGCATACGTCATTTCAAGTTTGAAAGTTGGCGGTGCAGAAGTTGCTCTTACGCAGCTTGTTCCTAGAATTAAAGAAAAAGGTCACGACGTGTTCGTGGCCTTTTTTCATGATGGGCCCATGCGAGCTCGCTTAGAAGCTGCTGGGATCGCTGTCTATCAGATTAAAGGTCTTGTTGGCCCGTACGATCCTGTTGCTTGGTGGCGACTATATCGATGGCTCCATGCATTGCGCGTTGATCTTGTCCATACCTCCCTGTGGTTGGCAAATATCATGGGGCGCATGGTGGGCGCGTGGCTAAAAATCTCGGTGGTGAGCGACTTGCATGGTAATTGCCGTGCTGAAGGGCGCATACGCAACTGGGGTGATCGCCTCACAGCGGGCTACACAGCGGTGACCATTGCCGTGAGTGAATCAGTCGCTGTAGCCTATCAGGCGGAGATTATTGGCAAGCGTTCAATCAAATTGATCACGGTGCCCAACGCTATCGATACTAACCGTTTTATCAAGGCAGCTGTTAAAGCGCCGCTAGGGCGCTTTGTATTTAATATCCCCGATGAGGCATTTGTCATTGGGGCGGTTGGGCGCTTAGAGGCTATCAAGGGCTATGACTTACTGATCGAGGCATTTGCCTTACTGCCAAGCAATGCGTACTTAGTACTGGTGGGGGATGGGAGTTGCCGGAAAGAGCTTGAGCTCCTAGCTGCCGAGCGGGGGGTGGCTGAGCGCTATGTTGTCACGGGGTTCAGGAGCGACGTATTTCGGCTCTATCAACTGTTTGACTGTTTTGCGATTGCATCATATAGCGAGGGGCTTTCGTTGGCCTTGCTCGAAGCTATGGCTGCTGGTTGTCCTGTGGTGACGACCAATCAGACCATGACGCACGATGTGATAACGCATGGGGTTACTGGTTTGCTTGTAACGACACGTTCGCCTGGTGATTATGCAGCTCTGCTTAGCCAGTTAATGAGTGTGCCGGCATATGGTAAGCAGGTCGGTTTGGCTGGGCAACAACTTGTTTGCAGGCAGCATGATTTGCCGCAAGCGATTGATGTTATTGATGCCATGTATCACTCATTAAAAAAGTCAAATTGAATATATCAACAAGGCTTCAAAGTGGATTTATGGTTCTTTGCATATCAAAACTAGCTCGATGAATTGGTGCGAAAAACATTGCTAAAAATCAGTTGCTTTTTAACTATTGAGCCAGTATCATTGTTTTATAATTTTTGCCCTAAGATAGTTTAAAATTACTTTTGATAACCTCCATTTCCCCTGTCCGTGACGTAAGTCTGGATGGGGGTTTTTCTTTCTTATGAATTACTACACTATTATCATTGCTTACGATGGCACCGCTTTTCACGGTTGGCAGATACAGCCCCGTGATATTACGGTCTGTTCAGCGCTCCAAGATGCTTGGTTTCGTTTTATGCGGCAGCGCATAACGATTCTTGGTGCCTCACGGACTGACGCTGGGGTGCATGCGCTGGCACAGGTTGCCCGGTTTGCGGCAGATATTCCGCCACAGGCATCACTTGAGCTATTGCGCCAGGCTTGGAATAACCACTTGCCACAGGGCATTGTAATTCGTTCGTTTGAACAAGCACCGGCTGGTTTTCATCCATGCGCAAACGTTTTACAAAAAACCTATTACTACGCACTTTTTTTAAAAAAACCTCTACCAATGCTCGAACGTTTTGGTTGGTACCCTGATTTTATGCCACAGGTTGATTTTGCTAAATTTGAGGCTTGTCTTCAGCGTTATATTGGCACACATGATTTTGCCTCATTTTGTAAGCAGGATAAAGACAACAAAAAAGATACTATGCGCACGATCCACAGCATCAAGCTTCGCCGCTTTGCTCGGTGGGGTGTGGTGCTTGTTGAAATCAAGGGGCCGTCATTTGTTCGTTTTCAAATTAGAAGAATGATTGGGTATGCACTTGATATTGCGCATCGACCTGAGATTCCGGTATCATTTATAGATGATTTGTTAAATAACCCTAATCCTCAACAAAACCTTTTAAAGGCAGACGCACAAGGGCTTTGTTTGAGGCGAATAGTGTACAAAACTCATGAACCAGCAACTGATTGAACTGTTAAAGCGCACACTGACAGGCGTTGCCTTACTAGTCAGTTTTGGCGGGGCCTACCTGCACTCAGCGACGTTATTTACGGCTGCGCTGGTTGTGCTACTTGGCATTGTACTCCGCTGGGAGTGGTCGAATCTAGTTGATTTGCAAAAACCATCACGCCTAGCGCTTTCGGTATTGTATCCGATTATGCCTTTTGTGGTTCTGATCTGGCTGACTAACGAATTTTATGTGACTGATTTTTACCTGCCGCTACTGCCCTTTTTCATCGCCTGGGGTGCTGATACAGGCGGTTATGTTGTTGGCAAGTTGTTTGGGGTGCACAAGATGTGCCCGACGATCAGCCCTGGGAAATCTTGGGAAGGCTTTGCCGGCAGTGTGCTCAGTGTTTTTGCTATCTGCTCGTACGTCCTACCAAAAATTGCTTTGCTGAGTGCCACCGTTTTAACTACTAATTTTTTTGCACTGGCTTGTTTTGTGCTTGCCACAACAAGCATTGCTTTTATTGGCGGCCTGTTTCTTTCGGTACTGAAACGCAAAGAGGGCCTTAAAGACGCTGGCTCATTGCTTCCCGGCCACGGCGGCATCCTCGACCGCTTTGACGCTGTGCTGTTTGTCGGTATTTTTACCCTGTTACTTGTGCTGTTTGTGCGCTATTAAAAAGCTATCTTTTTACAAAAGGTCGAGGCGGCGTCTGAGTTTGCGCATAGCATACCAACCAAAAACGCTTGTGTAGGCAATGAGCACCACGAGGCAGAGCCAAAAATTCATGTGCTCACTTTGTCCAAGGACGGCAGCGCGTACGCCTTCGCACATATAGGTGAGCGGGTTGGTCAGCGCGATGAGTGCGGCAAAACCAAATACTTTGTAGCCCATGAAAAATGAAAACCAGTAGCAACCAAGCAGTTGCAGCGGGGTGTAAACACGGCGCCAGACGCTATTAAACGCTCGCGGCGTTGCAATCCATGAGGCAAGCCAGAGGCCGAAGAAGCCGAAAAAAACACCACATGCGGTCATCATGAGGACGAGCTTTATAATCGACACCTGCGACAAGTCCATGCGGTCGCCCAGGATGAGTTTGCCAATGGGCAAGAGGGGCAGTGTGATGAACACTGAGTGCGCCGTAAACGATAAAACGCGTTGAATTAAAACGGCACGGTATGACGAAGCTGGGAGGGTGAAATAATAATCAATACAACGCAGTGAGCAAAAATCGCTGACGAGCTCGTTCCCAAAACCGAGCGCGAGGTAAAAAAACGTCGAGGCTATCGCACCAACGACCAGAAAGCTGCCATATTTTGGGTCCATGCCAATAGCTGGCAAGACGTACCCAAAGGTTATGGCTAGCGATGCGGGCCAGGTGACCGCATTAATTAAGTCCCCCGCAAACTCCCGACTGAGTACGCGTACATCACGGCGTGTCATTTGTAAAAAAATGCGTGCGTTGCTGATAAGATTATTTTTTATTGTTTGCATAGTAGTATCCCCCTAAAAAAAATTATGCCACCCTCAGTTTACTATGATATGCTGTAAGAAAGAAGTCTGTTGCACTAATACTCTTTATTTACTGTTGGCGTATGAATTTTCAAATGCTTTTTCTTCCTGTTGTTTTAGTTTCATCGCTTGCCTGCAAAACGGTCATGCTTGACCCGGCTGGGCATGCAAAACAGCCTGGTCGGCAGCTGTATGAGTCATTTGAGCGTGCGGAGACCTATCGCTGTGTTGAACAGCTCAAAAAAACGCTTGAGGCAAAAAGTGATCTACGCGTGCTCGTGACGCGAGCACCCGGCGAGGAGATTGTGCCGTTGCAAAACGCCTCTTTTGCTAACCGTACAGGCGTTGACCTTTTTGTTACGGTGCACTTATTTAAAGAAGACGCCGAGCAGCCAAGCATCAATGTTGCGTATTTGACGTACGACACCCTGCTTGACCAGACACACAAGGATTACAAAAAAACTGATTTTGTGCCGGTTTATCAGGCGCATTGCCTTGCACTTGCTACGACAAAGCGGTGGAGTGAGCAGATGATCAAGCACCTAACAACAACAGTGTCCAAGCGCTGGTCTGTAGGGCAGCAAGCTTTGGCCTTGCCACTCAAAGAGCTGCAGGGTGTCGCAGCACCTGCTGTAGTGGTCGAACTAGGCGTTCATGCCGATCGAGAATACAACGAAATTACTGAGCAGCTTGCAGAAACAATAATGACCTGTTTGCGATAGGGCAAAGAGGTCATTGATAAGCTATTAAAGATCTTGCAAGCCCTAAAAACTATGGCGACGTTTGTCTATTGCTAGGGGTTCTTTTACCACGGGTGAGAAGCGTGTTGGCTTTTCATCTGGTTTAGCTGCTACCACCGGGCGACGAGGGGAAGCTGGTGCTGATATGGTGAGATAAAAAGGGTACTTTCCAGGAATGAGGCTTGACAGAAAAGGAAAAAGATCATCTCTAAGCATGCCGGTTGTAAACCAGAACGCTAAAATGAAATTTCTGTCTTCAGGTAATAGCTCATCGTGTTGCGCTAGGTTTGTAGCAAGTTTTGAAACGTCCTCTGATACAAAATAAGTATTCCATGTCGCAGTTTCTTCTGGCGTTTTTTGTATGCTGGTGGCCCAAGTATGTGTGGCGTTTGCTAGATCAGATTGATCCGCAGAATCGCTATTGAGGTATTCCAATAAGTTTTTTAGCAACAAGTCTTGACGAACCGTTAGCCCTGTAGGAGTAAATCTTGCTGCTGGTGGAGGACTGAGAGGGTAAGTAGAGCTTGGTGTTCCCGCGGTAACCGAAGAACCAATTCTATAAAATGAACCAGGACTTGAAAGACTACCTTCTTCAGCACTTTCTTCATCTACTTCATCAGCGATTGATGAGGCTGGTTGGCGTCTAGGGCCACCTGCTCCTGTTGCCGCGATAGCGTATGTTGTTTGTACGCCAATTAATACTGCACATAATAAAAAGCGAATGAGAGAATTCATATTGATAACCTTGAAATTAAAAACTTTACTATTAGAAACAATTTTGTTGAGCTCTGCGACCCTAAAGGATACATGATCTAACACAGATAGCAATTTAATATAAGATTGCTGAAAAGTAATACTTTTGCAGCTTTAGCCAGAAGGGCTTGCCAATTGCTACGCGATAATTCATGCTTGGCTAGGTGTTTTTGCTTGGTTGTACGACTTGAAAAAAGGGTTATTGTTATGGTTGAAGAATTTTTGATTAATAATCTGCCGTCAGTCTTGTTTTATAGCTGGCTTATTCTTGGAACAGTATTTTTATTTGTAGAGCTGGCTATGCCTGGGTTTTTGGGATTTGTCTCTTGCTCGCTGGGGTGCTTTGTAGCCGCCATTGCGGCATATGCAGCGGTTTCTGCTTTTTGGCAGTGCTGGGTAGCGCTTGGGGTTGCAGCAGCAAGCTTTATGGCCCTTTGGATGTTTGTTGCTAGCAAACAAAATAGATCCTTGTACCAGACCAATGTGCATAGCCTCATTGGCCAAGAAGCGATAGTGCTTGAAATGATTACAAAAGATGCTCCTGGACGTATTAAAGTGAGGGGGGAGGAATGGGTTGCAATTACCCATGGCTCTTCTATACTGGAGCCTACTAAAAAAGTTCGTATTAAGGCTGTAGACGGCAATATGCTGATTGTTGGATAATGATTATGTTCATGATTATTTTGAGTGCTTTTTTTGCATTCTTCGCGCTTCTTTTAATTACCACGCTGTACAAAGCGACCTATCTTGTTCGCCAAGCAGAAGTGGTGCTGATTGAGCGCTTTGGTAGTTTTTATAGAATTTTAGAGCCAGGCATCCATTTCGTGGTGCCATTTATTGATAAAACACGTAGCGTGTTTTGGACCTTTGTTAAAGAAGATGCTCGTGGTAAGCCGACGTATCGCTATAGCGAGCTGGTTGAGCGCATTGATTTGCGTGAAGCGGTATTTGATTTTCCAAAGCAGAGTGTTATAACGAAAGATAACGTTACCATGGAGATCAGTGCGTTGCTTTATTATCAAGTGACTGATGCAAAAGCAGCAGTTTATGAGGTAGCAAATTTACCACAGGCGATAGAAAAGCTTGCCCAAACAACGATGCGAAATATTATTGGTGCGATGGACCTTGACGAGACCCTTACTTCGCGCGATAGCATCAATGCAAAACTACGCTTGGTGCTTGATGATGCAACATACAAGTGGGGCATTAAAATCAATCGCGTTGAGCTGCAGGAAGTTTCGCCGCCGGCAGACATTCGCGAAGCAATGGAAAAACAGATGCGTGCAGAGCGTGATCGCCGTGCCCATATTTTAGAAGCAGAAGGCCTTAAGGCTGCAGCTATTCTAGAAGCAGAGGGTGATTACCTGGCACGTATTCAGCGTGCTCGTGGTGAGGCAGAAGCTCGTGAGTTGCTGGCAAATGCTGAGGCACAGGCAATTAAAATTATTCAGCAAGCGCTTCCTTCTGCAAATCCGTTGCCTTATTTAACCGCGCAGGCATACATTAAAATGCTGCCGGAAATAACAAAAGATAAAAATAGCAAACTCATTGTAGTGCCGTATGAAGCTTCTGCGATGGCTGGATCTCTGGCTGGCGTTAAAGAGCTTTTTAATCAGCAATAATGCCTAAAGGGCTGCCCCGTGCGTCATCATCCAAAATCTATTTTGGCAATTACGCTAAGCATCGCCGCAAGTATTTGGTGGGTGAGTATACAAAACTATTCGTCAAGAGTTGATGAGCAGGAATATTCGCGCCAAGAATGCGCTCAAGATTTGTGTCAGGTAAGCATTGACCTGGCACAGTTTGCTATTAATCGGGGTGATTTATCTACTGCTGTACGCAATTTTCAAAAAGCTATAGAGCATAAGCCTGATGCTTTGCTTCCCTATCAACGCCTGAGTCAATCCTACCAAGAGCAGGGTCTTTTGGAGCAGTCATTGCATACTTACTATACCGCACGGCATGCGACGGTAAACTTCAGCGTAGCGCGCTCGGTCCATGATTCCCGTTCATTACTGCAAAATCCGTTGCCATGGCAAGGTGAAGATCTTGCGGAAAAAACCCTCTATATCGAGGCCGATGCAGATATTGACGATTGTATTTGTTTTGCCCGCTTTTTGCCTGCATTACTAAGTCGTGGCGCCAGTGTTTTTTGTAAAGTCCCTGATGTGCTGCTTTCATTGTGTAAAAATTCGATGCCAGCAGTGCATTTTTTTACACATTCATCAGAGATAGAGCTACCATCGTTTGATTATTACAGTGCGCTACAAAGTATCCCAGCATTGTTGAAAGCTACGCGTGGTTCTGGTTTGGCGATACGTAGCTACTTGGTGCCAGATGTTGCCCATGTAGCAGCTAAAAAGAGCCTTTTCGTCGTTAAAAAACTTTGGGTTGGGTTATGGTGGCAAGGTGCTAAGAATGTCACGATGCCGCCATCATTGTTGGACACATTGGCTCAACTGCCACATGTACAGTTCTATGCATTGCAACCGCTTTCTTCGCCATCCCCTTTTATTATTGACCTGAGTCAGCATTGTCGTACGTTGCATGATACCGCTGCGTTGATCAAAAATATGGATCTTGTCCTGGCAATTGAATCACCAGTTGCGCATCTTGCAGGAGCTGTGGGGACGCCGGTGTGGCTGCTAACAAAGCATACGCCTGTAGACTGGCGCTGGTTAGTTGCTAAAGATGGTTATCAATCAGCTTGGTACGCAGGTCTGCGCATTTTTCAACAGCCAAAACCGGGCGATTGGTTATCGGTAGTTGCTGATGTACAGGAAGCGTTGAATGAGATAGTTAAAACGCCTGTTGCTAGCTTGCTTCCACGTACTACGGCCATTGCGGCATCAAGTGCCTCTGGTGCTGCTTCATAAGCAACAATGGTTGGCAGCGCTGGTAATAGCGGCAGCGTGTAAGGGCTGGTTGCCACCACCAAAATGATCTTTTTTTGTAGCATGCTCAGCTTGTTCAGTAGTATGTCGATGCCAGCTGGTAATGTTCTAACGGGTGTTAAAAAGCTGTGCCGTTGGTGCATGCAGTGTATTCTGATAATAACGGTATCTGCAGTTAGTAGTGCTAACGCGGTATCAATTTCTTCTTTGGTGGCGTTGGGCGCTAAGCGGAGCTGAGTGTCGGCTGATGATGTTGTATTGATTGCTTGTATGTCGATAATTTCAAAAGGCGCTCCCTGTTTTAGCGGAATAACCTGCTGTCCGTTGTGCAGGACTGTCATAGCTGCTTCATAGAGTGTTGTTCTTAACTGCGCTTGCGCTGGTCGCTGTATAAATGCTTTTGCAGCTGCAATATCAATAATTGGTCTGTGTTCTAAGCCGCATAGCTCTTTACATTTGAGTATGCGTAAAACGCGCTCATCAATACTGGTTTCTGCGACAAGGCCCTGCGCTACAGCCGCAACAAGAGCTGTTATGCAAGCGTTAATATTATCAGGGGCAAGTAAAATATCGCAACCTGCTTGGAATGCCTTCAGGGCAGCAGCTTCAGGCGAGTACAACTGTTTTACAGCGCCCATTTTGAGCGCGTCAGAGATAACAAGCCCTCTAAACCCGATGGTGTTACGAAGTAACCCCGTGACTACTGCTTGAGACATCGTGGCCAGTGCGGCGTTATTCTCTTCAAGAAATGGCGTTAAGACGTGTGCTGTCATAATCGCTGCTACCCCTCCTTGAGCCAAGTAAGTAAAAGGGATGATCCCTCTGCTTATGTCTATGCTTGGAATATTTTTGTGTGAGTCTCGATCAGCATCACCGTGGCCTGGAAAATGCTTTAAACATCCTTGCATACCGCTTGCATGGAGGCCTTCTAAAAAAGCTTGGGCACAGGTAATAACGCGCGCAGGATTGTCACTGAATGAACGCATCCCGATGATTGGGTTGAAGGGGTTGGTGTTTACATCAACTACAGGCCCGAGGAGCATGTGTATGCCCATCAAGCGAGCCTGTTTGCCAATTTCATAGCCATAAGCACGCAATAAGTCTAAGTCTTGTATTGCCCCAAGCGACATATTTTTGGGGAAATAAGGAGCATCATTAAGCCGCATGCTTAAGCCCCATTCTGCGTCTTGTATGACAAGTAGAGGGGTTTTGCTTATTGCTTGCAAACGGTTTAGGTGCTTGCATTGCTTGGCAATCGTGTTGTGACCAAACAGAACGCCCCCAATATTTTCTTGTGCTAGCAGTTTGGCTGTTTCAGGACTATTATTTTTTATGTCTATAACAAAGAGCTGTGCGACTTTATCACGTAAGGGCATGCTGCGTAATTGATCATCAACCCAACTTGCTTGTAATGAAAAAGGCAGCAGTAGTAGAAATATCTTACTGATCAAGATTTTCAAGTGAACGATGAAACGTGATTGCAAAATGGTGGGCATAGTCACGCAGTGCGATAAGCATTTGTCCAGCATAGGTTTTTTGATCAAGCTTTTTCCCTTCAGGTAATCTGTTCGAATAGATGGTCTCTTCGCGCTTGGCAAGGCAGATAAATGATGCAGCAGGGAAGAGGTCTTGCACTGCATTAAGTTGCCCTTTGCCACCATCAATGAGTATTACATCTGGTAAATCAGCCTCATCTTTATACCGTCGCCCAACGATTTCACGAAGTGACGCATAGTCATCAATCTGATGCACTGTTTTTATATGAAAGCGGCGAAAGTGTTCTTTGTCCGGTTGTCCATTGTTGAAGCGTACGCATGAGCCAACCATGAAGGTTCCTTGTTTGTGTGAAATATCAAAACAATCAATGGTTAGTGGTTCATGGTCTAATTTTAAGAGCGCTTTAAGCTGGCGAGCAAGCGAATGTTGTTTTGATAACTCTTGTTCAACTTGTATGCAGGCAAGCCGCACAATATTGGCAAAATGCCCCTGTGTCGGAGTTTGAATGGTGATGGCATAATCTCTGTTATGCCACGTTTTGCAAAATTGCTCATAAACCGATGCCTCTTCGCCAAAATCAATGCTAGTGAGTATCGTTGCAGGGGGAATGTAAACGCGGTAAAAGCTTGTAAAATATTCACCAATAATTTCTACATTTGTCTCGTATGCCAAGGGCATATAGAATACGCGCCTTTTTTTGAGAATCGCATCTTGTTCGCTAAAGACCCACAGTGATTTTTTATCAGCGCTTAAAATCCATACGTGCTTGCCGGCGATATGGTCAATATCGGTTGGTTTTTGATGGAGCGAATAAAATACCGATTCAAACGATTGCAGATAGCGATGTAGCTCGCGTGATCGTTCAAAGGTTAGTTGGCGGTTGCTTTCAGTTAGCTGGTCTTGCAGCTGCTGTAAGAATTTTTTATGCCCTTGTTTTAATGCTTGCCTTGCTAGCTCTAGGCGTTCAAGGTAGCCCTCTTTGTCAAAGCTGGAGCGGCATGACCCAGCACATTGGCCAAGGTGGTAAAAGAGACAGCCATTTTCTATGGGCTTATTGCATAGCTTGAGCCTGAACGTTTTAATTAAAAAGTCATATACTTTTCGTGCAGATCTTTTTTCTAGAAAGGGGCCAAAGTACGTACCTTTTTGCCGTTGGTTGCGAACAAGTAAAAGCTCTGGCAGTTGTGTTGTACTTGCTATAAAAAGATACACAAACGGCTGGCCTGTTTTTAAGAGAACGTTGCAGGGTGGTTGGTGGCTTTGAACTAATTTTGCTTCTAAGAGCAGGGCTTCCAGCTCGGTAGCAGTAACCATGCATTCGACCGTACTGCTTTGGCTAAAAATGGTATCGACCTTGAGGTCTTTTCCTACCTGCTGAATATATTGTGCCGCACGTTTTTTTAAGTGCTTTGCTTTACCAATATAAACAACGTTGCCTCCTGCATCTTTAAAAAGATAGATGCCAGGATCATTGGGGAAATTTTTTAGCAGGTTGATGAGGTTTTTTTGTGTATGCACGGATAATCCTCAAGGGTTACGGGGTAGTGGTTTTATGGTACCATGCCTTGCTTTCTTAAAAAAGTATTTTTACTGAGGGAATATTTTAGTAACAAAAATAGTGGTGATCATGTGGCGCATTTTTTTAGTTTACGCAAAGCGAAAAAAATCATATCCTAGGGCTCGTCTCATCTGTCCTTTTTTATACAACCACTTTTACTGTTAATGATGTGTTATGGCTTTTTTTCATCGTGTTAAATCATTTTTTATTTTTATCGTATTGCTGGCAGTTGCTGGTTGGTGTTGTCTTGGGCTTTATGCCTATTTTACCCATAAGCAGCCACCCGTGTTTGTTGTTGATAGCGTGCAAGAGTTACAGACTTTTGGGAAAGGGATTAATGTAACGATTCGTGCTAATAATGATTATAAAATTGGGGTTATTTCAGCGGCAATTGATGAAAAAGTTGTAGCTGAAAATTGGGTAAAGGCAAAAGAGGTTGAGACGCAATTTGCAATACCTACAACAGGGCTTGCCGATGGCGAGCACTCACTGGTTTTTACTGCAAAAGATACAAGTTATCATGCGAATACTAGTGAGCAGGCGTTTCGTATTGTTGTCGATAATGCACCCTTGAATGCGGCATTTGTGTCAAATGAGCATGTTGTTTACCAAGGCAAGACGCTGCATTTAGTTGTTGCGAGCAATAAACGTAACGGGTCTGGGACACTGGTCTTTGGTACCCGCACGTATCATTTAACGCCAACGACAGAGGGAAGCTCTTCTTACGAGTGTTTTATTCCGATTGATTGCGAAGCTCAGGTGGGTGAGCAGGTGGTAACGGCCGAGCTGCAGGATTTAGGTGAACACAAAGCAAAAATTTCATGCCATGTGCTGGTTAAATTATTTGATTTTCCTAAGCAGCGTGGTTTTTCTGTGAGTGAAGAAAAAGTAGCTCACGAAAAAGAAGCTGGCATGAGCATGCAGATGTTGAATGATGCTCTTGAAAAATGGGTGACAAGGTCGCCTGAGAGAAAACAGTGGCATGGACCGTTTTTGTATCCCATTGATGTACAGCGGCAAACAACGCCCTTTGGCGAGGTGAGAACAACGCCCGTCAGTGGCCGTTATTTGCATAAAGGAGTTGATTTAGTAAATCGTCCTCGCAGCATTGTTTGGGCGGCACAACATGGTATCGTTATTATTAAAGATCGCTTTTTTACAACAGGCAATACCGTTGTTATTGATCATGGCCTTGGCGTGCACACCTTGTATGCTCATTTAGAGGATTTTGCTGATATTGAAGTAGGGCAACAGGTTAAAAAAGGCTCACCTCTTGGCAAAGTTGGCATGACTGGTTATGCTAACGGTTACCATTTGCATTGGGAGCTGCGGATACATAATGTTCCTGTCGACCCAACAGAGTGGACATCAAAAATATACTAATTATGACGAGCGCGCCTGGGTATTGAGAGATAGTTGAAAAAGGGTAAGGTAGAGTGCCATGAGCGTGAAAAAAAATTGTATACGTTTTTTTATTGCACTTGGCGTTTCATGTGTACTTGGAGCAACGGTAGATGCTCGCGTTGTCGTGCATAAGAAGCGTTACAAAAAAAGTAATGTAAAAAAAACAGCGCCTCAGCGAAAAAAATATACACAAAAAAAAGCAGTACCGGCTGCTCATGTTAGCCAGCCGGCCAATAACCTAGAAGAGCCGTCTAATCTCCCTAATCAGTATGTTGCTTCTGATCAGCTGTTGGTTCCCAACGATAGTAGTCTTCCTGTCCAAAAAAACTATGCTGTAAGTCAAGGCAGAACCCTGCACCTTAAAATTCGCGCGCCTTCCCCATTAACCAACGCTTACACTACCTTTGCTGGCACCCAGTATAATTTTTCGCCTGTGGAGCAAGGTAGTGATCGCTACGAGTGTTTTTTGCCCGTGGACTGTGAGCAGGCTGCTGGGCATTACAAAATCGTGGTAAGGACGAACAGTGAGCTTGGTGAGAAAAAAAATATAGCTTGTGGTGTGCAGGTTCACGCATTTCCATTTAAAACCCAACGAGGGTTCAAAATTTCTAAAAAAAAACTGCGCTCTATGCGCGGCAGAGGTGTTGGTGGCGGGCGTGATAATAAGCTGGTCAAGCAGTACCAAAAAAAATCCCCACCCTACAAATTGTGGCAAGGACCATTTGCATGGCCAATTAATGTTCGGCAGGAAACATCGCCATTTGGAGAGATTCGGATATCTCATGGTTTTGGCAAGCGGCATCATTATGGGCTTGACTTGGCAGAGCACCACAATGCACCAATCCATGCAGCAAATCATGGTATTATCGCTAATAAGACAACAACCCCAACAAGTGGTAACGTGATAGCAATTGATCATGGGCTTGGGGTCTTTACTATTTATTGCCACATGAACTCGTTTGATAGAAATATTAACATTGGTGACTATGTTAAAAAGGGCCAGCGCATTGGTTTTATTGGCCAAACAGGCTATGCCAGCGGGCCGCATCTTCATCTTGAAATGCGCATCAAAGACGCTAACAATCAGCAATTAACGGCTGTAGACTTCAAAGAGTGGACTCAAAGCATCTATTGAGCAACCGCAAAAACTTCATCGCGCGTTGTAATTCCTTGTTCTACTTTTGCTAGGCCATCATGAGCTAGTGATTCTAGCCCTTTATTTTTGCTTAAAGCTAAAAGGTTTGCGTGGTCCTGTGCGCCGATGAGTGCGCCTAATTCTTCATCAATTGCTAGTAATTGAAAAATACCAATTTGTCCCTTAAAGCCAAGATGCAGACAATCAGCGCAGCCGCTTGCTTCATAGCTATGTGCCTTTTTTTGTTTGCACAAGGGGCACAGGCGACGAACAAGTCGTTGAGCTAAAACGCCAATGAGTGTTGCGCTAATAAGAAATGGCTCAACACCCATTTCTATTAAGCGAATAATGGCAGATAGTGCATCGTTGGTGTGTAGGGTGCTGAACACTAAGTGCCCCGTGAGCGCTGCTTCCATCGCGATGCTTGCGGTTTCCTTGTCGCGAATCTCGCCGAGCATGATGATGTCAGGGTCTTGGCGCAACAATGCGCGTAGCCCGACGTCAAAGGTAAATCCTGCTGTAACATTAATTTGACTTTGAGCTACGCCTGGTAGTTGGTATTCAATAGGGTCTTCGATGGTGACCATATTCTTTGACCGCTGGTTGAGCTTGGTGAGCATTGCATACAGCATAGTTGTTTTTCCACACCCAGTTGGTCCTGTAACCAGGAAGAGCCCATGAGGTTTTGCTAGCAAACTCACCATAGTTTTTTGCATTGTTTCAGAGAGCCCGAGGCCATCAAAGCTTAAGAGGTGGGTGTTTTGATCAAGAACGCGTAGAACAAGCTTTTCACCATGGAGTGTTGGAAAGCTCGACACACGAATGTCTATTGCACGATCGGTGCTCATTGCCGTATGAAAAATGACGTTTAGGCGCCCGTCTTGTGGTAGCCGTCGTTTGGCAATATCCATTCGTGCAAGAATTTTAATACGTGAAATGAGCAGAGGTGCCAGCTCTTGCTCAATGTGCTCTGCATCATACAGGTGCCCATCAATGCGCTCTCGAACGACGAGGATATGCTCATGTGGTTGAATATGGATATCCGATGCTCCTCGTTCAATGGCACGATGTAGTACTTTATCTACCAGCGCAATAATGCCATCTTGTACTAAGCCGAGAGCGTATTGTTGGTCTAGGCTGTATAAATGGTACGCTAAAGATTCTGGTACCATCATGGTTTGCCGTTTTACCCGAGTTTATAGCCAATAAAAAAACCAACTACTGATGAGATGAAGAGGAGTAGATGCGCCTTAATCCAATCAAAGAAGCCGGTGATCATAGCGTTTAAGTCCATTGAGGCTGAGATGCCGAGCGAGCTTTTAATGCTTTCCCAGTCGATAACGAGCATCTTAAGATAATCAAGTCCAAGAATGACAAATAAGGAAATAGCCAGGCATATGAAAATAACTTTGAAATATTTTTTTACTAAAAAACCAATGGAGAAGCAGAGCCCAAAATAGACAGCTGCCTCAATGGCTTCTGCTGACGATCCACCAATTTGTTCTGCCCATTTTTTCAAATCAAAATCAGTAAAAAACTTTTTTCCACTTGCAAAGGCGCTAGAAACGCCTTGATTTACAGCCATGTTATATCCTCTCTGTTTATAAAATAAAAACTACCAAAGAAGTACCTTATCATAGAACATTAATTACTCGCTAGAGATTGTGACTGCTTTTTAAAATCAAGGTAGCGATTGCCTAGATAGTAAAAAGGGCACCTCTAAACAGAGGTGCCCTTTTTACTATGCAAATTGTATTGCAGATTGATCGATAGCAATTACGCTACAAGATCTTTCAAGCGTTTGCCAGCTTTGAATTTTGGC
>CAMBZK010000004.1 GCA_945872225.1 candidate division TM6 bacterium UASB124 | reverse complement strand
TCTCAACAGTGATTGGGAGGGCATGGGGCACTATTGGTATCTTAATTCCACTAGCATTTGAAATGCTGCCTTCTTTCTTAGGCCTTTCGTTGCCTGTTGATCTCATCCAAGTCCCTATGCTCAGCGCCCTAGTTGGTGCGATTGTCAGCGGAGCTGTTGTTGGTAAGCATTTATCCCCCGTAGCAGATAACACGATTATGGCTTCCACCATTGTTGGCTGCTACCACTTAGACCTCGTCAAAAGCCAGGCACAACTCGCTCTCCCTAGCTTTATAGCTAGCTTGTTTGGCTACTACGTGGTTGGACTTACCATTAATACCTATGGCAGCGTGCCAAGTGCTGTGATGGGGCTAGCAGTCGCCTTAACGATTAATTTCATTATCATTCATCTGCTCTACTGGCTAAGCCAGTACCAAAACCGCCCAAAAACGCGCCGACGCTAGTTCGGAACCTTGATCTGCATAATCCCTATTTCGTGCTAGCTAAAAATTTGCTAAAATGACCTTTCTATTAACTGGTCATTTAACTACAGAAAGTTTTTCATGGCAATTCAAGCAGGCTTGGTTGGGCTCCCCAACGTCGGTAAATCTACTCTTTTTAACGCGCTAACCAAGTCAAGCATCCCTGCGGAAAACTACCCTTTCTGCACCGTTGACCCAAACACCGCGATTACTTATGTCCCTGACGATCGCATGCCAAAACTCATGACAGCGTTCAAATCACAAAAACTTATTCCTGCTACGGTACAATTCGTTGATATCGCTGGGCTTGTTAAAGGTGCTGCGGATGGCGAAGGTCTTGGCAATCAATTTCTAGGGCACATCATGAGCGTCGATTTGGTACTGCACGTTCTACGCTGTTTTAATGATCCTAATATTTTGCACGTACACAACAAAGTAAGCCCCGTAGACGATTTTGAAGTCATCGTTGCTGAACTCATGATCAAAGACCTTGATGCTATTGCTAAGCGCGAAGAACGTGTACAAGGCTTTTTGAAAAGCGCAAAAAACAAAAATGCTACCCCTCAACAAATTCGTGAGTGGGAAAACGAGATGGCTTTTTTGACCAATGTAAAAGCTGCACTTAACGCGGTCGACCAACCACTTGTACAAAAGCTGGTAGCGCAAGCAAAACAAGATAACTTACTGCAAGTACAATTGTTGTCAGGCAAAAATTATCTGATCATCGCTAACGTCCCAGAAGACGATTATATCGGTAAAAACTACGAACAAAACGAGCACTACCAAGCACTGGTTAAACGCTTTGGCGCCAACATCGTTATTCCAGTTTCTGCAAAGATTGAAGCTGAACTGGCACAACTGCCAGAAGAAGAAGCAAATGACATGATGGCATCACTCGGCATCACCGAAAAAGGCTTGAACAGCATTATCGCTAAAGCTTACGCTCACCTTGGCCTCATCACTTTTTTCACCTGTGGCCCTAAAGAAATTCACGCATGGAGCATCAAGCGCAACACGCCCGTGCCACGAGCTGCGGGCGAAATTCACTCTGACCTTGAGCGTGGTTTTATCTGTGCTGAAGTCTACGGCTGTGCTGATATCTTTGCTGCTGGCACTGAAGCCCAGCTTAAAGCTACCGGCAAATTGCGGACTGAGGGCAAAGAGTATATCGTCCAAGACGGCGATATTATTAATATTCGCTTCAACGTTTAAATCGATTTAAAGCAAAAGAGCCCCTGAACTTTTGATAAGTTCAGGGGCTCTTTTGCTTACGGATTGTTATCTATTAATAGCTCTTTTTAAAGCTTTTTTAGAGAAAATGAGATTTTTAATCAAATCCATTAGCGATAAGATTTAACCCCTCAGCAAGCACTTGATCAAGATTGGGTGCAAACACCCCTTCTTCATTACCCTCGCCAGCCGCAAGCACTAATGCAGGGTTATTATTCTCGTTAACAGGCACACTGTCACTATTTTCATGTACGCCATCTGAACCGACACTTGAGCCAGCAACAGCTTTACTAGGATCTTCAGCGACATCTGCCCGTTGTTGAGAATTATGATAATTCTTTTCGTGGGCCAAAACAACATACCGTTTGCTAGCGTTATAAGAGCATATACCGCATTTGAAACCTCTATCACCCAAATGCATATCGATATGCCTATCAAAATTTACTTGTATCTTGGTTGTATA
The DNA here is from genome assembly GCA_945872225.1 of candidate division TM6 bacterium UASB124. Classification (GTDB taxonomy): domain Bacteria; phylum Babelota; class Babeliae; order Babelales; family RVW-14; genus CAIKAH01. The sequence continues at coordinate 18,353 of CAMBZK010000004.1, read as the reverse complement.
TTCACAGCGACCACATGCAAAAAAACCATTTTGCTCCTTGCCAGGAGTTGCACTACCGCCACCATATTGCTGAGCATCCTGCTCATTACCATCATCTTCGCTCGAGTTATCATCATCAATTATTATCTTAACAACAGAATTACTTGACCCACCTGAACGATGATCACGCTCCTCATGCCATGCAACAACGTGCTTTTTGCTAGCATTATAAGAACAAAATTCGCACTTAAAGCCGCGGCTCCCGACGTGCATGCCAACATGTCTCTGTAGCTTTGTTTTGCATACTGCTTGATACTGACAAAAGGTACATTTAAAAGTGTCAGCCCGAACCATACCTGAAGAAGTGTGATCCAAAACTGGCAATCGATTTTCTTTACCGCCATCCCCAATTCTGCACGATGATGATCCACCTCCCCCAGCTAAATCATCATCTTCGCTATCCGATTCCGATCCTGTATCATCTTCTGGTTCGCCTACTGAAACAAAAACACAGCCACGCCCAGATCCTCTTAGATGCGTCTTCTCATGGCGGGTAGTCACTCCCCTGTTTTTATGCTTAAATGTGCAATAACGGCAGTTATGACAGGGCACCGTTTTTTGGTTCTCTTGCAGGATGCGCGTTTGACGGCGTGTAAGATGCGCAACAGCAAGTTCTTCAGAGGCAACTTTTTTGGGATTAACGCCAAGATTGAAATCATTTACTGCAGGAAGAACCTGTTCAGCTTCCTGTTCATCATCAGGTAGCACATCATCTTCTGCTTCACTCTCTGAACCTGGCACATACCAGATAACAGTTTTACGTGAGTGGCTCTTTTTCTCATGATCCTGAATAGCTGCTTTATCATTATCGCTATGAGGACAATAGTGGCATTTAAAAGCACCTACCGGTTTTTGCTTATTTTCTTGCGTACGATTTAGTCGGCGGGCAAATTGTTCGGAAAATTTTTTTAAATCCTCTATCTGCCTACAATCTTTATCGTGGGCTATCATCAGGAGCTCTTGATCGGTTTGGTAAGCACAATAAGAGCAGGTATAAATCACCTGCGCTTTATACCTACTAGATCCCGCCCCAGCATTGCCAGAGCCACCACCGGATGCGGCGATACACAACGCCCCCGTACTAAAAAAGCTCAGTAAAAACAACAAAATAACTTTGTTAAAAAACTTCATAGCACCCCTTTTACGACATATACAAATATCAGTCATGCAAGAAGAATAACCCAAAAAGTTCTGGTAGCTAAAGCAAATACGACAAACGCACGTTTAAATACCCAGTAATTTCTTTTTTAAGCTTTTTGGTGATACAGCAATATTGCGGTGCTGCCGAACACTCTGCATCCGAATCCATTCGTAGAAGAAGGTCCGATCAGCGCCCGTCACGACAGCCTGTGCATGAGATTCAGCAAGTGCCACCGGATAGCCAAAGCCCTTAGTTGCCTGGTCTAAGCAACACGCAGCAATCAAATCCACAGCACCCTCTTTGGCCACGATCCAAGCAGGCACTTCAACCCGCACCACCTCATCCCCCGTGTGCAGATAAAAGAACCAAGGCTTGCTGTGCTCAGGATATGCTTCAACAATGGACCCCTCACAAGAAAACACGGTGGTCCGCTCGCCAGGGACAAGCACATAGGCTAGCAATTCAGCATCAGTCAGCTCTTCTGCCATGGTGCAAATGTCGTACAGCTGACTACGGCTTAAATCACAAGCAGCCACACCTTCGCATAAACCCAAGCGCAACAAAGACGCTAGATCGCTAAACCGTGCACCACTTAAATAGCCAGCGTAGAGAAACTGTTGGTCATGCAAGACAGAAAGTTGCTGAAGATACCGCGTTAGAAAGATGTTTTTAATCTGTTGTGGTTTGAGTTCAAGGTGCCAGAAAAACACATTACCATCAAACAGCCCCAACCGCTGGCTCCCTGGCTCTTCTGCTAAAAACGCTTGTGCAGCAAGCAACGTAAGCTCGTAATCTTCTCGAATTAAATCAACCAAATCGGGAGAAAAAAATGTTTGCTTGTAAGCTATCTGAGCTTCTTTGGTTGCAAAAAGATAGGGCTCAGCGGCAAACCGAACGCTGCTTTGTGTTGCACCATATGAAAGATGACACAGCCCCGTATGCACGAGAAAGCAGTCAATCCCTTGATAATGATTGTCGGGGTAAATTTGTGACCCATCAACCGCAACCACATTGTACGGATCAGACATAGGGACAACAACCGTAATGTCTGCGAGGCTACCTTCCCAGCACGGCAGCTGTTGGTGCTTGCGCGCAAGATCAAGCGCTTCAAGAAACGATGGTTGCGCTACCACATGCTGCCACATAGCCTTAGTAAGCCAACGCAATGATCGTACTTGCCTAAAAATACGCCCTTGCGCTTCTGCTATGAGCTGAGCAGTTTTAGTTCTATCGAGCATGTCGTTTAAAAAACTGCTTAAATTGCCAGAGGAATATCAAACTAAAACTCACAACACGTGATGAAGAAAGTTTTGTCTGGAGCGGAAGCCCACCGATAACAGCGCCACAAAATTCAATGGCACCGGCAAATAAAAGTACATAGACAAAGATCTTGTCAAAGCCAGCAACACTTCGCTCACGCCAAATTTTTATTGCCTGTGGTGCTTGGCTTAAAAACCCTAGAGTCACGGTTCCCCAGCCGGCAATGTTACCAAAAGAGACTGGGTTATTCGATCCGTAAGGAATCAAGGCTACAAGCCCTGCCAAATTAGCTAAATAAACCACGCCAAGCTGCTTTGCCTCTGACGCACTGGCGTACCACAAGCGCTGTATAACGAGGGCTAAAACCAACGCTAGCTGCATTGGCACACACATCTTGTATGCCAATGGCAAGTTCAATAAAAACACATAAAACAGCGTTGCCGCGTGCAAATTGAGATAGCCAACTAAAAACAGCTCGCTCATAGCATTGCCCGATTTAACCCGATAATTGGTAACAATCTGTGGCAAAAAACAGAGGGCGTACGCTATTTGCGACACCCATGCACAAAGGATAACAATATTATTCACCATTATTCACGACCATGGCAGTGTTTATATTTTTTACCAGACCCACAGGTACAGGTATCGTTGCGACCAACTTTTGGTGCATCACGACGCACCGGTTGTGCTTCTACTGCTTCACTCGTGCCTCGCATTTGAATCGCATCAAGCTCTTTTTCATGCTCATGCTCAATCGCCTCAAGGGCCGCCGCTGAATATTTATCAAGCTCTAAGCGGAACAGGTGAGCCACAATGTCCCATTTAATTTGGTCCATCATGCGCTCAAATTCAGAGAACGACTCTTTCTTGTATTCAATCAATGGGTTTTTTTGCCCGTAGCCACGCAAGCCTATGCCCTCACGCAAATGATCAATATTTTGCAAGTGCATGCGCCATGCGCGATCTATGGTGTCAAGAAGCACCCATTTCTCTGCTTGCTGAGTTGTTTCACTTTGGCCAGCGTTGCGGCGAAGCTCATATTCGTAAATCAGAAACTCTACGATCTGCTGTTGCGCGCGACTGGTATTGCCAAACTCAAATGAGCGTTGCTCAAATTGGTCACGACTAAAATTGGTTAAATTTTCAAGCACCGTCAAAATTTGCTCGCGCTCTTCAATGCCACATGAACTACCCGGTGCATAGACAGCAAACACCTTGTACATCACATCAGCGATCATGTCTTTAATCAGGCCAATAATCTGATCAGTACCATCTAAAATACTGCGGCGGTAGCTGTATACCACCATACGCTGTTGGTTCAGCACGTCATCGTATTCAAGCAAATGCTTACGAATATCAAAATTTTGCTTTTCAACACGCTCTTGGGCTTTTTCAATACTGCGAGAAACCATTGGGTGCTCGATGCTCTCGCCCGGCTTCATGCCAAAACGCTCCATCGTTTTTTTAACACGATCGCCACCAAAAATACGCATCAAATCATCTTCTAGAGAGATATAAAATTTTGATGACCCAGGATCGCCCTGACGACCAGAGCGGCCACGGAGCTGATTGTCGATACGACGGCTTTCATGACGTTCAGTACCAATAATGCGCAAGCCGCCAGCGTCAACAACCCCAGCGCCAAGCTTAATGTCGGTACCGCGACCAGCCATATTGGTTGCAATAGTTACGCGACCTTTTTCGCCAGCCTCTTTGATGATGTCTGCCTCGCGCTCATGCTGCTTTGCATTCAAAACGTTATGGGCGATACCGCTTTGACGGAGCACATTGCTCAAATGCTCAGATGATTCAATCGCCACAGTACCAACCAAGACAGGCTGGCCACGGCGGTGACAATCTTGAATATCTTCAACAATAGCGGCGTTTTTATCGTCTCTTGTTAAAAATACCGTGTCACCAAAATCTTCTCGAGCAACGGGCATATTTGTTGGTATAACAACAACGCCAAGCTTATAAATTTTCCAGAATTCCGCTGATTCAGTTACGGCGGTTCCTGTCATACCTGCTAGTTTTTTATAGAGGCGGAAGTAATTTTGTAGCGTGATTGACGCAAGCGTCTGATTTTCACGCTCAATTTTAACGCCTTCTTTGGCTTCAAGTGCTTGGTGAAGACCATCACTATAACGACGCCCCTGCAGCATGCGACCAGTAAACTCGTCAACAATAAGGACTTCGCCTTCCACAACCACATAGTCAACATCACGCTTGTAGAGCGTGTTTGCACGAAGTGCTTGCGTTACATGATGCAGTACCATGAGGTTTTCTGGTGCGTATAAATTTTCAACGCGCAAGTATGATTCGAGCTTATCAGTCCCCTCTTCGGTCAAATGTACCGAGCGAGCTTTTTCATCAACCTCATAATCTTCTTTAACAAGTGTTACAACGGCACGGTTGGCAACATCGTATAAATTGCTTCCACGGTCACTTGGGCCAGAAATAATCAATGGCGTACGCGCTTCATCAATCAAAATAGAGTCAACTTCGTCGACAATCGCAAACTGTAAGGGCCGTTGCACCATGTCATCCGCATGAAATTTCATGTTGTCGCGCAAGTAGTCAAAGCCAAATTCGTTATTGGTACCGTAAGTAATATCAGCACCATAGGCCTTTTTACGCTCGCCATCATCCATTGAATTTTGAATAATACCAACATCAAGACCAAGGAAATTATAAAGCTTGCCCATCTCTTCTGCATCACGTCTAACCAAATAATCGTTAACCGTGATCAAGTGGGCGCCAGTGCCCGTAAGCCCATGTAAATAAAGCGGGAGCGTTGCAACCAGCGTCTTTCCCTCACCGGTACGCATTTCAGCAATTTTACCTGAATGCAAAACCATACCACCAATGAGCTGCACGTCAAAATGACGCATATGCAAGACGCGCATACTTGCCTCACGCGCAACAGCAAAGGCCTCTGGCAAAAGATTGTCAATCGATGCACCTTGTGCAAGCCGCTCACGAAACTCATTCGTCTTTGCAGCAAGCTCAACATCGCTTAATGGTTTTATTTTTGCTTCCAGATCATTAATGTGGCCTACAAGGGGATACAACCCGCGCAGCTCTCGTTCATTTTGTGTGCCAAAAATTTTGGCGAGTATGTTTGCTATCATGCTTTTGTTCCTAACAAGTCAACACTATCAATTTCAGGTAGATGCAGGACAGCCTACCATAAAACAAACGATGATTGAATGTTTGATCAATACCGCATTAATTAGGCCGCTTTCTGGCCTATGACATTAAAAAATGCTTTTCATACGGCTTAAAGAGAGCATACGACAGTGTAAGCTCTTTAAGCGCTGAAGTGGTAACAAAATGCCCTGAGTGAGATTCAAGTGATACGTGATCCGTTTTGACGGATGCAAAAACGTTGCCGTCTTTTTTCCCCATGCGCACTGGACCGTGGTGATGAGGCGCATCCATAAGTAATTTTAAAATCAGTGGAGTAAAGAGCGAAATTGGCAAGGGGTTGAACGGAGAATAAGCCTGCAAGAAAAAGGGGTGCATATGCTGCACATCATAAAACCATAGCTGAACATGCGATGGCAAATAGGTATCCCCCGTTGTTTCATCAATAAGTTCAATGGCGCATTCCCTTAACGTTGCCGGCTGATGCTCTGATGGAAACTGACGCTTACTTGCACCCTTAGTAGTTACAACATCAAGCACCTGGACGACATCGCCCATTGAATACAACGACCAGATATTGTGAAACATTGCATGGTGAACCAAATACGCAGTCTCTTGCTGAACCGGCGTCCCGAGTAAAATGAGATGTTCTATGCTAAGACCACGTTGCTTAGCAGTCTCCTCAGCCGCAAGCAATAAACCAAGCGACCCGCCATGACTATGAGCCACCACAACAATTTCTACATCTGTTGATAAGCAGTTGTTAGCTAAGGCAACATTCTCGCGTTCGCGCACCAACGAATTATACAAGGCGTGTGCTGCGAGTATACGACGCGGCGCCGACAAACTACCATCCCAGCCAAAAGCATATGATGCAGAAATTTGTTTACCAAAAGTATGTTTCCAAATTTTTTCAAATAATGAGCCATACAGTTGATTGCGCTTATGCACCACCGAGCGAACGCCATCAGCCTCACTCAAGAGCCTCAGGCCATAATCAGCAATAGGCTGATATTGATAACAACCTTGATAACGAAGCACATCGGCTACCGTATGTTCATACGAAATATTAGAAGGAAAATCATGCAACAAATTTTTAACCATGCCCAATTTGATATAGGGCAGAATGGTTCCGTGCACAAACACGACCATAACTGGCCGCTGTGCACCACATACCGCTGTTGACTGACTGCTTACTGATGGTTGCAAGTCGCTATCTGCTGATTCCGCAAGCCGTACAGGACTCGTGCTCATCATCGCTAACATACCTGTAAAAAATACCCACCGCACTAATTGCATAAAAGCCCCTCCCAATAATGCAGTTACCATCGTACAACGGCAAAAAACACCTGTCAAAAGGCTTATACAAACAGCTCAAAACCACCAAAAGCTAGTGCCTCCCTAGTGAATTCTTTACAAAAATGCTCATTTGTCATATGGTTGGTGACACTACGATAACCACAAAGAGCTTCATTTGCCAAGGAACGCCATAATGTTGGAACGCTCATCAAAAGACCAAAGCCCAAGCAATAACCGCCATCGGGTAGGCCACCTACTGCGTATTAGCGGCACTGTTGTTGATGTGCAGTATTCTGAACACCACATTCCTAACATCTTGCACAAGCTTATTATCGTTAAGAATGATGCCCTCATCGACCAGCTTTTAGCAGCAGAAGGCGAAATAACTCCCGCAAACCCTGATCTCATTAACCTTGAGGTAGCCCAGCACTGTGGTGATGGCGTCGTGCGCTGCATAGCCCTCGAGCCCCTTGATGGCGTTTCTCGCGGCCTGCCAGTGGTCGACACGCTGCACCCAATCACCGTCCCTGTTGGCCCAGAAGTCTTAGGGCACGTTTTTGACCCCATGGGCAGAACCATCGATGGCAGTGGCAAAAAAGATTATAAACAGCAATGGTCGATCTATCGCAATGCGCCAACGCTGATCGAGCAGAAAGCAACCGAAGATATTTTAGAAACCGGCATCAAGGTCCTAGACCTGCTCACCCCCTACGTCAAAGGCTCTAAAATTGGCCTTTTTGGCGGGGCAGGCGTCGGCAAGACCGTTATTGTACAAGAGCTCATCCGCAATATTGCTAAAGAGCACGGCGGCTACTCGGTGTTCGTTGGTATTGGCGAACGTACCCGTGAGGGCAACGAGCTCTGGCTTGAGATGAAATCATCCGGGGTTATTGATAAAACCGCCCTTGTTTTTGGCCAAATGGGCGAAATGCCTGGTGCTCGGCTCCGTGCAGGCCTCACTGGCTTGACCATGGCAGAGTACTTCAGAGACCAAGAGCATAAAGACACTCTTCTTTTTATTGATAATATTTTCCGCTACGTCCAGGCAGGGGCTGAAGTTTCAGCACTCCTCGGCCGGATGCCATCAGCGGTGGGCTACCAGCCAACCTTGGCTTCTGAAATGGGTATGCTCCAAGAACGTATCACCACCACCCACCATGGCTCCATTACTTCCATCCAAGCAGTGTATGTACCCGCGGACGATTATACTGACCCAGCACCAGCGACAACCTTTCAGCATCTTGATGCAAGCACCGTACTATCGCGTAAAATTGCACAAGCCGGTATTTACCCGGCGGTTGACCCGTTGGAATCTGTATCCAAAGGTTTGAAGCCTAGCATCGTTGGACAAAAGCACCATGATGTCGCACGCAACGTCCAAAAAGTATTACAAAAATATCGTGAACTCCAAGACATCATCGCCATTTTGGGTATGGATGAGCTTTCTGATGCTGACAAACTCATTGTGCAACGCGCCAAGCGCATGCAAAATTTCCTCTCACAACCGCTCTTTGTTGCTGAACAGCACACGAGCATCCCCGGCCGGTACGTCAAACGGGAGAAAACGGTACAAGATTTTGAACAAATTTTACTGGGTGCTTGCGATAACCTACCAATTCAATGTTTTTATATGGTTGGCACGCTTGAAGAAGCGTATGAAAAGAACAAGCTCAACCTATAAACAAAGAGTTTTGCTATGGCTACCCTGATCGAATTAAGTATTGTTACTCCAACAGAACATAAAGTGCTGCAGGTTGAATGGATTGAAGTCACCAGTCCGACCGGTATCTTTTTTGTTGCATACGATCACGCACCATTGGTTTCGCTCATCAAGCACAAAGCGCCAATCTCATTCAAAGAGCCTGGCAAAGAGGTTGATCATTACGAAGCAGAAAATGGTGTTTTTACCGTCAGCACCAATAAAGCAATCCTCTTGTGTACCTAGCCACTACAAGCCCTTTAAAATGCACGCCAATAATGATTAGCTGCTAAAAATCACCCTACACCTTTAATTCAACCACCGGTGCAATCCAAGTGACTTCAACACGCTCGCCACCGGCATTATGAACTTCTTGCTCAGGAATCGCATTGCCACTCACATCAAGATATTTCAGGTAAGGCAACGCTAGCACCTGCGGCGGTATCGCATTAAGCGCGCAATCAGACAGGGTTACCCGAGTAAGCCGAGGAGGAAGGCATTCAGGCAATAGAGCCCCTTTGCACGACGTGATGTACAACACTTGTAGATCTCTGGGCAATCCACTACGCAGATCTATACCATCACAATCCGTTAACCACAATATCCGCAGGCAGGGGAGATCAAGTATTAACCGCAGAGAAGATAATACCCCTTTCCAGCCATACCAGCCAATAGAAAGATCTTCTATCGTTTTTGGCAGCCTACTGATCACCGATGCAACATCGCGGCAGTGAAACATCGTCAATGTTTTTAATGGCATCACCGACAGTACATCAATAACAGCTCTGTCCACCACGCAACGACTCACGTGAAGCTGCTCTATGTTATTAAAAGCAGCCAACAAACCCTTGCATGCATCTTCAACAATAGACACCTTGCGCACCATAGGACAACGTAAGCTGTCATGCATCATTATCTCACGTAATTCTGCCGCGCCATAATGCTGGCTAGAAAAATCCTCATCAAAACTTTGGCCTGGCCGAGGGCATCTCGATGGCATACCTATGCCCCCATCAAACATGCTTGTTGCCAAAAGACGCACAGAAAGGGCAACTATATTGAGCCACAGCAGAAGTAAAATTTTAACACTCACTAATAGACTCCCTGAGTTTGACAAGATAAAAACATCCCCTGCTCGAAATAGTAACCATGTCCCTAGCATTCAGGGAAGATATCGTATCTTAATCGCCATCGTCTGAAGACACTCCCGAGTCAGGCCCAAAGAGGGCTGCTTCCCACTCCACCGTGACTTTTTCCCTCCTAGCATTCAGCACTTCACACGGCTCAAGCTCCGGCTTGTTCCCCCACAACTCTAGCTTTCTGAGCCGAGGCAACAATGACACGAACGGTGGCACTCCCTTGAGTCGCCCACAGGAGAAAGATAGCCCCGTTATTGTTTCTGGCAAGCTCTCTGGCAAATCAGCAAACCCCTCACAAGCGCATAAATAAATAGATTCAAGACTAGAACCAAAGACAAAATCGGGGAGCCCTTTAATATCTAATGCCTGAAAATCAAGATGCTTTAATGACTCAGGAACCCATACTGGAAAAATAACCTGCTCACAAGATACAATATTTAGTGTTTCAAGATTCATAGGCAGGCCTGCTCGCAAATCTATGTGATTACATCGCACCAAACGCAATAAGCGCAGCTTGGGTAAATCAAGATGCGGGACAGCATAAGGCGACGAGTTCTGCACGTACTCTATGGTAAGCTCTTCCAGTGTTTTTGGTAGCGATGATTTTAGAAGCAATCCAACATTTTTACACGAACCAATTCGCAAATTTACACGAACCAATTCGCAAAGATACCAACGGCCAGTGCTGCAACGCTTCGATAAAATCCATAGAAAGCATGCCCCCATAAATGCACACTCCCTGAATATGACCAAGCATAGCAACGTTGGATGCAACCCTAGCCATAAATTTAGCACTGGCTATAATCACGCATTCCACAAGCTCCATCATTTCTGGGTTGCTACAAAGGTAGTCGTAGCTATTTTCGGAACATCTTCCATAGGGAATATCTTCGCGTAGCTTGCCCTCAATTTCTGGGTGGTCGCTCAAATACCTCTTACGTTGGTCTTTTAACACATCCTTATCTCTTGCAGGACCCGACAGCAATGGTTCAGGCGCCCCAGGGCCGCCGGCACCAGCTGCCGCAGCCATCCCGCTAAACCCCAGGGCCATTTGCATAATAATGATGAGAAACAAAGAGAGGTTCATAAATTTTTCCTGCTGAAAATTGGCTGCCAGTCTCAAACCAAAACCTTTACTGCTCGAAATAATAACGAAGCTAGAGTTATTCAGCAAGATATAGCCGCCAATAAAATACAGTTTGTCACCACCATTGCCTTTTTTCATCCAGATTATCATGCCAAGATTGACGCTTTTGTGATCCGCAGGTACAATGGTCTCATAATGAATTGTACGACTACATGTGCATAATTATAGAAAATGCCGGAGTTATTCGCTCCGGAATTTTTGTTTTTTACCCCTAACTTATTTCGCAAAGAGTCATGGCTAATAAAATTATTCGAGCACTTTGGGGCAATCTTCACGGTGAAGAGCTCAAAAAATACGCCCTTCTTGCTGTCGGTTTTTTCTTTCTCATCGGCTCATGGTGGCCACTCAAAACCCTGAAAGACAGTATTTTCATCAATACGGTTGGGCCAGAGTATCTCCCCTACGTAAAAATTCTCTCAGTCTCGCTCTTTTTCCCGATTGTACTGCTCTACTCACGCCTTGTTGACATGTACAACAAAGAGAAGCTGATCTATTTTTTCATAAGTGTCTACACCGTGCTTGGGTTGATTTTTGTGTATTTTCTACATCATCCAAGCATTGGTGTGGCAAACATTGCCACTGATCCAAAACGCATATTGGGCTGGGCCTTTTATGTGTTCTGTGAAAGCTATATCGATCTGATCATGACGCTGTACTGGTCGTTCGTGAACGATATCACGACCCCAGAATCAGCTAAAAAGGGTTATGGCCTCATTATTTTTGGCAGCCAGCTTGGCGGCTTTGCGTTCACCATACTAGGCAACTATCTGTCGTACGACGCATCACAGTACGCAAGCAGTGTGCCGCTTATAGCGCTCATCTCTGTCGTCATGTTCGTTATGATCGCTGGGACTGTTTGGCTGCTGACCAAAACCTTGCGTGCATCAAGCATGACGGGCTACGCAGACCAGGTAGAGGCAACAGAATCAAAACGAACAGCCAAGGTCGCCGTCGGCTTTCTGGATGGCTTAAAGTTCTTGCTCACCCACCCGTACGTCATGGGCATTTTTGGCCTCGTCTTCTTCCAAGAGGTTGTCTCAACCGTCATGGGCTACCAAATGTCCTTGCTGGTGAAAACCACCTACGTTGAACCGGGTCTGGTTAACAAGTTTCTATTTGAATACGGCCTTGCCGTACAAGGCATTTCATGCCTATTTGCCCTCATCGGCACGTCAGTGTTTCATCGCTGGCTTGGCATTCGCACTTCGCTTATTTTGTATCCATTGAGCATTGGGATTTTTATAGCTTGGTACCTACTCAATCCAACGCTCTGGACGATTTTTTATGTGATGCTGATTGCAAAAGCACTTGGTTACGCCCTCAACCAGCCAACCAAAGAAGCCCTTTATATTCCAACCTCACGCAATATCAAGTACAAATCCAAGGCGTGGATTGAAATGTTTGGCAAGCGCTTTTCCAAAGCCTCTGGCTCCGTTGTTAATGGCGTTGTAGGCCAGGCACTTACCCTTGCTGGTGGCTTTACTATTGGGCTTATTGCCCTCTGGATAGGCCTTGCAGCCGTTATCGGCAAGACGTTTAATAAAACGGTTGATGAGAACAAGATTATTGATTAATTGGCCTATTGGTGTTTTTTTTAGTCTGTGCTAAAATGTCGAGTCGTGTTGTTTTTTTACTGAGCAGCTCGTTAAATAAGCAGCCCAGTAAGTTGTGTTGAGAACTATTATTTATTCACCCATCTAAGGAGACTATATGTTTTCTCGGTTAGCAAGAGCGCTTTGGGGCGATCTTTCAAGTGAAGATATCAAACGTTTTGGTATGCTTTCACTGACATTCCTGTTCATTATTGGCAGCTATTGGTTGATGAGACCAATTAAAGATGCATTGTTCATGCGTATTGTAGGAAGAACCTACATTCCGTATGCAAAAATTGCATCATTCTGTTTCATTATCCCCCTCATCATGTTCTACTCAAAATTAGTAGACATGTTCTCCAAGCAGCACCTGTTCTATATCATCTGCTCAGCGTACGCAACCCTTTTCATGGGCATTGCTTACGCGCTCACCCTCCCTTCTGTTGGCTTGGCAAACCCTGTTGCTGATCCATCACGTATTCTTGGTTGGGTTATCTACCTTGGTATTGAAAGTTTTGGTTCATTGGTTATCTCATTGTTCTGGTCATTTGTTAACAGCAGCACCGACCAAGCATCTGCAAAACGTGGTTATGCGTTGATTATTGCAGGCGCGCAAATTGGTGGCGTTGCAGGACCAACCTTGGCAACCTACGCAAGCAGCATCGGCATGCCACAACTTGCAGCTATCGTTAGCGCAAGCATTATGATGGTTACCTTGATGGTATTTGCCTTCGTTAAAATGAATCCAGCAGCTGGTGCAGAAGCGCCAAAAGATAAGAACAAAAAGGCTACCGGCGTTATCGAAGGTCTTCGTCTGCTTGTCAGCAAGCCATATTTGCTTGGTATCCTTGGCGTATCAACCCTGTACGAAGTTGTTGCAACCATTCTTGACTATCAAATGAAGTTCATCGCTGACGAAAGCTTTGCAACTGTTGAAAAAGTTACTGAATTCTTGGGCATGTTCGGCCAAGCGAGCAACTTGCTTGCATTGGTATTTGCATTCATTGGTACCAGCTATTTCATCCGCCGCTTTGGCTTAACCTTCTGCTTGGTTATGTTCCCATGCGCGGTTGCTAGCGTTGTTGTGTACACCATGTTGTTCCCATCACTATGGGGCCTATTTGGCGCAATGGTAGCAATTAAAGGTTTAAGCTATGCGCTTAACAACCCTTGCAAAGAAATTATGTGGATCCCTACCAGCAAAGACGTTAAATTCAAAGCTAAAAGCTGGATTGACGGTTTTGGTGGACGCTCTGCAAAAGCTACTGGCTCAGGTATTAACGCCATGTTCACAACCATGACTGACCTGATTCTTTACGGCTCACTGATCTCCCTTGGTATTGTTGGTGTTTGGATTATGGTTGCCATGTTTGTTGGCCGCTCAAATGAAAAGCTCACCAACGAAAATCAAATTGTTCAGTAGTTAATCACTGAATTATATCGTGTGGGGGCTGGTGCATAACCGGCCCCCATTTTATTTTAAATTTGTCTGGTATCATGAATATTTTTCTTAGCCTAGCGCGTATTTTATGGGGTGATATCACCAAAGAAGAGCTGCGCCGCTTTGGGCTTTTGTCGCTTATCTCATTTTCTTTCATCAGCACGTACTCGGTACTACGCCCATTGAAAGAAATTTTGTTTATGCGCTTTGTCGGTACTTTTTACCTGCCAAGTGCAAAAATCGCCTCATTCTTAGTCATGATTCCACTCACCCTGTTTTATTCGCAGCTCGTAGATCGTGTAGAAAAATACCAACTGTTTTATATTTTTTGCAGCCTTTACGGCGTTTTCTTTATGGTCGTTGCCTACTTCCTGGCACATGATACGCACGGCCTTGGTGCTGCCGCGGCAAGCCCTTATGCCATCCTTGGCTGGGCCATTTACATCGGCATTGAAAGCTTTGTCATGATCATGCTTGCGCTCTTCTGGTCATTTGTTGCCAGTAGTGCCAAAACAGATAGTGCTCAACGCTGCTATCCACTCATTATGGCCGTTACCCAAATTGGCTCTATTGCCGGACCAGAACTGGTTAAGCAGGCTACATACCTCGGCATTCCTGCCCTAGTTGGTGGCGCTGGGCTCAGTATGTTCATTATTATCGGCATTATCCGTGCGTTTGTGGTTTACAACCCAGACGTCATCAACATTGCAAAATCAAAACGACCAACTGGCCCTATCGAAGGCCTTCGCTTGATTGTAACGCGTCCCTACCTCCTGGCGTTCATCAGCACTACCGCGCTCTACACGATGGTCAGCGGTATTCTTGAATACCAAATGATGCACTGCATCGAAGAAAATTTTAAAACGCTTGAAGAGATGGCAGCCTTTACCGCTTCTCTCGTCCAAACAACCAATTTGGTTGCTCTCTTTTTCGCCTTTGTTGGCTCCAGTTTTTTTATTCGTAATTTCGGTGTTCGGGCCTGTATGGTTGCTTTTCCACTCTTGGTGTTTGGCATGATCAGCTACGTCTGGGTTAGCCCAACGTTATGGGTTCTGTTTACCGCCATTGTTACACTCAAGAGCCTCAGCTACGCGCTCAACACTCCCTGCAAAGAAACATTGTATATTCCAACCAGTATGGATATAAAATTTAAAGCAAAAAGTTGGATTGATGGCGTTGGTTACCGTGGTTTTTATGCCGTTGGCGCCAGCGTTAATTCGATATTTTCATCCACAGCACAACTCATGAGCTGTGGGCCACTTATTGCTATGACTATGTGTGGGGTTTGGTCAGGGGTTGCGTGGTATCTTGGGACAAAAAACAAACAGCTTATTGCTGATAAAAAGATAATTGATTGATATGACAACAACTCACTTTCAAGACCTACAACAGCTTATTAGTACCGGCCTAAACGACAATCAGCGCACCGCTGTCTTGCATGACCGCGAAGCCTTGCTCATTATTGCTGGTGCTGGCTCAGGAAAAACACGCGTTATCACTACGCGTATTGCCCATTTAATTGCTAACAATGGCGTCGAACCACACCAAGTGGTCGCACTCACCTTCACCAATAAAGCCGCGGGGGAAATGAAAGAGCGCTTGCTCCAACTGTTGCAAGGCATTCATCGCTTGCCTTTTATTGGCACTTTCCACTCCTACTGCCTGCAACTGCTACGCAGCTACCCGGCGCTCACTGGCATGCCACAGTTCACGATTCTTGATGCCGATGATCAACAGGATTTGATCAAAAAAATTATGAAGCAGTACGCACTGGCAAAATACATCACCGCATCGCAAATCACTTTTGCTATTTCACGCCACAAAAACAGGGTTGCCGCCGGCAATCTCGCTGCCATGGAAATTGGTGTCATCCCCATGTTTAAAGAAATTTACTTGCAATATGAAGCTGAAAAAGCCTCTTCCCGCTGCCTCGATTTTGATGACCTCATTTTAAAAGTACTTGAAGGCATGCAAAAAAATAGTGAGTTCCAACAACAATTACAACAACGCGTCCGGCATATTTTGGTTGATGAGTACCAAGATACCAGCGATGTGCAACATCAGTTGCTCCTGGCGATGGCTACCCAAAATAAAGCCTTGGCTATTGATTCAATGTGCGCAGTTGGCGATGAAGACCAGTCCATTTACTCGTGGCGTGGGGCTACGGTAGCAAATATGCTTAAGTTCCAGACTGATTTCGCACCCGTCACTACCGTCAAAATTGAGCAAAACTACCGCTCTGTGCAGCCTATTTTGCAAGCAGCCAATGATGTGATTGCAAACAACACCATGCGCAATCCTAAAGAGCTGTGGTCAACACGCACCGCTTCAAACAGAATTTTACGCATCACCTGTGGGTCTGGCGATCAGGAAGCTGA
This sequence comes from candidate division TM6 bacterium UASB124, assembly GCA_945872225.1. Lineage (GTDB taxonomy): Bacteria > Babelota > Babeliae > Babelales > RVW-14 > CAIKAH01. The sequence continues at coordinate 2,071 of CAMBZK010000004.1, read as the reverse complement.
AACCATTGCAACCGTGGTCCAGCTCATGAGCACAAAAAAGGTTATGCCTGACATTGCTATTTTGTACCGCACGCACTATCAATCACGTAATATTGAAGAAGCGCTCATCCACAAGGCAATCCCCTATAAAATTATCGGTGGCATTCGTTTTTATGAGCGTAAAGAAATTAAAGACCTACTCGCGTATCTCAGGCTTGTCGTCAACCCGTTTGATAAAATCAGCCTACTACGCATTGTCAACGTTCCTGCACGTGGCCTTGGTGAAAAATTTGAAGAAGAGCTGCTGAAAATGTGGCAGCAACAGCCATTCATGGATTTCAAACAAGTCCTAACCTTTATGGCAGCTGATACTGAAACAGCGCTCACACCAACTAAAAAACGCGCGGTACAAAGCTTTTTACAGCTCTATGGAAGCATTGACCCTGCTGACTCGCCAAGCATGATTCTGAAACAGATCATAAATCACGTTGAGTACACTACGTACCTAAACGCCGCCTATGATTTGCAAGAAGCCCAAGCAAAGCAAGAAAACGTACAAGAATTTATACAGGCAATTGATATTTTTGAACAAAAGCACGCCAACATCACGGGCCTTCTTGAGTCATTTTTACATGAAGTCTCACTCCTGCAAGAGTCTGGCGACAAAGATGAACAGACACCGGCCGTACTTATGATGACGCTGCACGCAGCCAAAGGGCTTGAGTTTGATACCGTTATTATGGCTGGCCTTGAAGAAGGGCTGCTCCCAAGCCAACGGTCACTCAATACCAATGAAGACCTTGAAGAAGAGCGTCGGTTGATGTACGTCGGCATGACGAGAGCAAAAGAGCACTTGGTCATTAGTAACGCCCACACCCGTTACACCTTTGGGCAGCTGGTAAGCCAAGCACCTTCGCGCTTTTTAGATGAGCTCCCCGGCAAGCTTGTCCAGACGGTTGATCTTGAGCAGCTACCACGCTTTCAAGTACGCACCGTGCTTGAACAATGGATTAGTGGCCACCCGCTCATGCACAATAGTTATCAAGCGCCAAAGACTACTATGGCAGCTCAAAAAAGCTCTTACACGCCATCGGCTTATTCGCCTTACAGTAGCAACAAAGCGAGCACGCCAACAACTACAGCCCCAAAAGCCCCTTGGTACAAAAAACAGACGGTGTACCATGAAAAATTTGGCACGGGCATTGTGACTGATGTCGAAAAAGCCCCTGACCAAGACTTTTATGTCACCGCTATTTTTAAAGTGGGCCAGAAAAAAATATTAAGTAAATTTTTAACCAAGTCAGCTTAGCATTAGATTACACCTGAGGATTAGCCATGACACTCGTTGAATGTATTGCTGCAGGACTCCTAGCAACCTTTACCTACCTAACAGCGCCAGTAGACATTCAACAAAATTTGCGTGAGCAGGCTAAACCAGGGGCTTTGCTTACGGCTGGTATGATCGAATACAGCAGCTGGATGGTTGCCACGGCTGCTCATGAATATGGCCACGCGAATATAGCACAGCGCCTAGGCGGCGGGGAAACAAGCGTTCATCTTGGCGCACCCTGCAGTGACACCAAACAAGCTCCTTGGGTGCAGTTAGGCCAATTCCACATCGAAGGCTTTAATCCTAGCCTTGGATACACCAATTACAGTACGATCAACCAACATGAGCTCAGAAGACGCGTTAGAGAGCACGTCATAAATCATTTACAGCCTGGTAGGACCGTTAACGAAGACCTAAAAAAACTGCTCTCATCAGAACTATTTGCTGAATTTACAGTGCAATCAAAACTCTCCCCAGATGACCGGCATAAAATATTATTTATTGGCGGCTTATGCGGCACCATGGCGCGCATTGCCATGCAAGTCGTCACTGAAGGGTCTTTTACACCCGATTTTATTATCGTGCACGAGCTTTTCAATAGTCTGCTACCGCTTGCGCCAGGAAGTGACGCGTATATTATCTGGCAAGAGCGCTTTGAACTTTCAGACGAACAATTGGATAAAATACTGTATCTTACAACACTTCTTGACATAAGTGCTTGTGTTTATTTTACCGTTAAAGACAAGCGCAACGCCCCCCATG
>CAMBZK010000003.1 GCA_945872225.1 candidate division TM6 bacterium UASB124 | reverse complement strand
TGGCGGTCAGCACGTGAACAAGACAGACTCTGCAATTCGCATAACCCATATTCCGAGCGGCCTGGTTGTTGCTTGTCAGCAAGAGCGCTCTCAGATGAAGAACCGCCAAACAGCGATGAAGATGCTACAGTCGCGGTTACTTGAATTTGAAAAAGAAAAACAGTCGTCGCAGATTAGTGCTGATCGTAAGCAACAGGTTGGTAGTGGTGAGCGTGCTGAAAAGATCAGGACGTACAACTATCCTCAAAACCGCATTACGGATCATCGCATAGAGTTGACGCTTAAAAAATTAGATTTTGTGATGCAGGGTGGGCTTGAAGAAATGCTTATCCCATTGATTGATTGGGATCGCAGCAAACGTCGTGAAAAAAGCACACTGGGTTAAAAATTATACGACAACAAGGTGGCAATATGCTTTTATTTGGGTGGCTTTGGACGGACTGTTATGCCTGGGTGCTCGCCACAGGGATTCTGTTCTCCCTGGCGATTGGCCTTATGCTGTATGGCATTAATGGCACAAAGCTTGTCTTTAGGCGTTTTGTACTAGATTTATTGCTCTATGTTGTATTTGCGCTTTTCTTTAGCTCTAATGTTGGATCTATGATTCTTAGCAATATTAATGATCGTGCCGTTTGGACAAAGCATTACGTAGGCAAATTCTTGCGAGAAAAAAACGTAATAAATTAAAAATTAAAAAATAAGGGAATTAGGATGTTTTTATTTGATTGGCTGTTGGCTGATAATCACTACATGAGCTTGCTGGGTATTATTATTATTTTGGGCACAGCCGTTGCCTTTTCATCAAATCGTCGGGCGATCAGCTTGAAGCTTATGGGCTCAGCGCTGCTGTCACAATTTTTGCTCGCCTTTTTTATTCTCAAAACCACTATTGGCGGGATAATTTTCACCAATGTTTCACATGGTGTTGAGCGTGTTTACCAATTTGCTAACGATGGCTGCTCATTTGTTTTTGGCAACCTAGCCAATGCACAAGGGCCATGGGGCTTTGTGTTTGCTATTAAGGTGCTGCCGATTATCATTTTCTTTGGCGCATTGATGGCTCTCTTGTTCCATCTTGGTGTTGTTCAGTTAATCGTACGTGCTATGGCGTTTGTTATTCGGCCTATTTTTGGAACCTCTGGTGCAGAGACGCTTTCAGTGGCTGCAAACAGTGTCCTTGGCCAAACAGAAGCGCCATTGCTTATTAAAAATTATTTGCCTCGCATGACTGATTCAGAAATGACTACGGTTATGGTCAGCGGCATGGCTCATTTGAGTGGTGCCATCTTGGCTGTTTACGGCCTCATGGGGGTGCCTATTTTGCATTTGCTTTCAGCAAGTATTATGGCAATTCCAGGCGCCATTTTAATCGCTAAGCTTCTGACCCCAGAAACTGAAACCCCTGAAACGATGGGTGGCAGATCAGTTGAAATTCCACGCGAAACAAAAAATATGCTGGATGCTATTTCTACCGGCACCGGTGATGGCTTACGCCTTGCAGCAAACGTTGCGGCAATGCTGATTGCGTTTATCAGTATTGTTAGCTTGGTTAACGCTGTACTCGGCGGCCTGACTGGCTGGAATTTGAATGATATCTTCGCAAAGCTTTTTGGCGTTGTTGCACATTTAATTGGCATTGCGCCAAGTGAGTGTGGCGCTGCTGGAACGTTGCTTGGCCAAAAATTGGTAATCAATGAATTCGTTGCTTACTCCAGCATGTTGAGCATGTCGATGTCTGCCCGTGCGGTAGCTATTTTGACCTATGCGCTTGCTGGTTTTTCTAACTTTTCTTGCATTGGTATCCAGATTGGTGGCATTGGTGCTATCTGCCCATCAAAGCGTGAAACATTAACTCGCTTGGGGATGAAGGCGCTTTTGGGTGGTACGCTTGCTAATTTATTGAATGCAGCCATTGCAAGCTTGTTTGTATAGTTTTTGGTAGAGGATAGGCAATGCTTTTCTTAGTTTTAATTATAGCACTGTTGCCTCCTTTTATGACCGTGACGTTGCTCCTGCCAGCAGTAAAAACGGATGATGTGTGCGCCCGCTGGCAAATCACTGGAGAGCAGATTATTGTGTGCGAAAACAAGAATAGGGTTGATTGTATTGGCTTACGTTATCAAGATGGTCCTGTTGTTGTTACCATTCATCCCTATAGCACGATCATGATTCCTCGTAGCTGTTTTACAGGAGATCCTGCAATTAATACTTGTGATGAGATCAATATACAAGAGCTAGCAGCGAACGAAGAATCTGAATATGAGGTAATTGAACATAAAGAGTTAAGCGAAATTTTAGAATGGAACGTTGCTCTCTGTGAATATAATCCTACATTGCATAGCCTAGTCTATTGTTTGGTGCGCAATGATACGCCACATGAAATTCGTATTTTTACCAGGTGGGGGGATGATCCTAGGTATGACTTTTCGATTGCATCGTGTAGCCCCGGGGTGCATCTAGCCATTCCTAGTAGCCAACTGGAGCATGAGCTGCGTTTTGAGGTGGTAAAGGGAGGCGGTGAAGAGTACTTCTCTTTACCTTATGGCTGTGACGCAATTAAGGATAGCAAGCTTACGTCTCTTAGTGCATTTATCAAGCCAGCAGAAAGAGAATCGGGAAGTTACCCTTCTTTTAAGTTAATTGAGCCTGGTACAGATGAGAGAAGAAAATAAAAAACTATGAAAATAGAGGGTGTAAAATGATTTTTTTAGCGTTAATTTTTGCAATGTTGCCAACTTTTGCTGGTGCGACTTCGTTGCCACTAGCGGCGTCGCTTGACGATGTGTGTTCTCGTTGGGTGGCTGATGGTGAACAAGTTGTTGTGTGTGAGAATAAAACAGATCATGTGGTTGGCTTGCGGTATCGAGGTGGCGAGGTAATTGTTGGTGTGTATCCCTATAGGACAATAATGGTGCCTCGTGTTTGTTTTACTACAGATCCTGCAGATGATGCTTGTGATGGTATCGAACAATGTCATCAATTGAAAAGCGGTACTTGGATGCCTGTTGTTGAGACATCGCGATGGAATGTCTTTTCAAAACATACTGTTTTAAGACCTTATGATCGTCGGCGTGATACAGGGCATTGTCAGGTCTGGAATGATACAGGTGCTGCTATTGATATTTCTACGATACAAGATGATAAATTTCATTATTCGGTTGCATGGTGTTGCAATGGTGTGCGTTTGGCTATCTCCAATGAAGTATTGAAGCATGAAATTTGTTTTGATACACAGATTGATGGTCATCGCTTTACATCTAATGCAATACGTGTGCTTATGACTGGTGGTGTATTTTCCTACAGAGCATTTATCAGAACTGGTGATGAGCATCGGAATGGCCCTTGCTTAGAGCCTGTGACCATGCAAAGAGCAGAATAAACAATTATGAAAATAGCAGTCTTAGTTTCTGGTGGTGTTGATAGCTCAGTAGCGTTAAGGCTGCTTCATGAACAAGGTCATCAGCTTGAAGCATTCTATTTAAAAATATGGCTTGAAGATGAGCTAGCTTATTTGGGCGATTGCCCATGGGAAGAAGACTTAGCTTATGCACAGGCGGTATGCGATGCGATCAATGTGCCACTGCATGTTATTCCCTTACAAAAAGAGTACTGGCAACAGGTTGTTTCATACACGATTGCTGAAGTACGTGCAGGCAGAACACCAAGTCCTGATTTGCTTTGTAACCAGCGCATTAAATTTGGTGCTTTTTTAGAGCACATTGATGATAGCTTTGAAAAAATTGCTACAGGTCACTACGCACAAAAGGCTGTAATTGACGGGAAAACTGTTTTGCTCAAAGCAAAAGATCCAATCAAAGATCAGACCTATTTTCTATCGTACCTGAGCCAAGTTCAGCTTGATCGTCTTTTGTTCCCTATTGGTTGCTATTTAAAATCAGAAGTACGAGAGCTGGCTGATCGCTTTGATATCCCTAACAAACAACGCCCTGATAGCCAGGGGATTTGCTTTCTAGGCAAGATTAAATTCTCTGATTTTGTTGCTCATCACTTGGGCAAGCAGCAGGGGGACATTATCGAGTATGAGACAGGTACAAAACTAGGTATGCATGATGGCTTTTGGTTTCATACGATAGGCCAACGCAAGGGATTGCGCTTAGGCGGTGGACCATGGTTTGTAATCAAAAAAGACCCAGCTAGAAATATTGTCTATATCTCCCGTCAGTATCACAGTGAAGACAAGGTACGCGACCAATTTGATGTCGAGAGCCTGCACTGGATTAATGGCTCAGAGCCTAAAAAACATGATCTTTCAGCTAAAATTCGCCATGGCGAGCACACCTACTCTTGCACGATAGAGCCGTTTGGCATTAATCGTGCGCATGTTAAACTTGATGGGAGTGATCAGGGGCTTGCTCCTGGGCAATTTGCGGTGTTTTATAATGGCGATCAGTGTCTTGGTTGCGGTGTGATTAGCGAAGAGCGTTAGTAAGGGGTTTATCTATGGTTGTGATCAAAAAATGTTCTTCTGATGACTGGCAACAATACAAAGAGCTGCGCCTAGAAGCTTTGCAAGCTGACCATTTGGCATTTGGCTCATCGTACGAAGAAGAAATTGATTATACAGAAGATACATGGCGTCAGCGTTGCGCGGCTATGTATTTGGCTATGGTTGATGATAATCCTGTTGGGATGGTTGGGTTGCTTGCTAACCCAGCACGAGCAGCCAAGCACAAAGCTATGGTTATTACTTTTTGGGTGAAGCCAGCGTTTCGTGGCAAGGGTATCGGCAAGGCGTTGCTCCGTGATCTGCAACAAAAATCTGGCTATGTGAAGCTCTTTTTGGATGTTACAACGACACAGACGGCGGCTATTGCTTTATACGAATCAGTGGGATTTAAGAAAATTGGATTAGCAGAGAAAGAGCTGTTTAAAGATGGCCAATATTTTGACCAGTACATTATGGAATGGCTCAGTTAGGAGTTTTTAAGTATGTATCGTAAACCACATCAGCATCGTGGCCGTTATTTTAACCTGCATGGCGAGTCGCTTAAAACACGTTTTAAAGAGCTGCTTAAGACTATCTTTCTGCTGGCTAAGCATTTTATAATTCGTCCAGAGCGCCATGATAAAAAAGCTGCGCATGCGGCATGGCACACGACGCCTGCATTTGTTGAGCGTAGCTTACAGCCACACGTTACCTGGCTTGGGCACGCCTCATTTTTGATCCAAGTTGATAACAAAAATATTTTGACTGACCCGGTGTTTAATGAGATTGCTCGTGTTACGCCGCGCTATGTGGACTCCATAGTTGCCCCACACCACTTGCCGCAGATTGATGCCGTAGTTATTTCGCACAACCACCGTGATCACTTGGATGAAACTACTGTCCTTGCGCTTAAAGATCGGGTAGGGCATTGGTTTGTTCCCGTTGGTGATAAGGCGTGGTTGGTAAAGCGTGGCATCACGCGGGTGACTGAAATGACCTGGTGGGAAAAGGCCACCGTTGGCGACATTGTGCTTCATTTTTTACCAGCACATCACTGGAGCGGCAGACACATCATTGATATGAACGAGTCTCTCTGGGGCAGCTGGATGATTCAGGCACCACAAAAAACGATCTACTTCGCTGGTGACACGGCATATGGCGAACATTTTACTTTGATTGGTAAGGCTTTTTCGGTTATTGAAATGGCTTTAATGCCTATTGGCCCTAATGAACCATACACGATGCGTGAAACGCATGTTTCTGCGCATGAAGCAGTACAAGGATTTTTAGATCTTGGCGCTCAATGCTTTGTTCCAATGCACTGGGGGACGTTTAAGCTTGGTGCCGATACGTTTGATATGCCAATCGATCAGCTTCGTGTTGCCTGGGATGTCTACGCAAAGCAACTTATCCAAAAAGAGCTTATTGTGCTGAAGCATGGCGAATCAATTGTTCAAGATGATCTCACTCTCCGTCGTCCATTAGACTTTGTGAGCAGTGAAAAATCGCGCGAGATTACGTAACGCTATGCTTATTTTATTAGCCCTCATTACAGACTTTTTTATAGCTAGCCTTGGCCATTCTTGGATTATGCATAGCACCCTAGCTTATTTGCTTGCGCGTGTTACCCTACCCGCTGAAAAAACGCCCTGGGTAAGTATTCTACTTGCTAGTACAGCATTTTTGCTCACTGATTTTGTTGCAAATGGTATTTTTGGTATAGGTTTTTTATATCTGATTCCTATGCTTGCCGTGCTTTTACGCCTTAAAACGGTACTTGTTCATGGTGCAACGTGGCTGGTTTTGATAGGATTCTGTGGTTTCTTTGCCTATGAAGCATTTGTATGCGGGGGGCAGGTGACAATCATTGAAATAACCATTAATCTAGCAGTAGGTTATTTGACTCTTTTGGGATTGCGGGGCAATCGCGTTTCACGGCCTCGTGCCAGTGGAATGAGGAAAGTCTGGACTCCTAGCAGGAGAGATGCCTCATAAGATAAGCAGCGCAAGCTGGTTAGGCAAATGAGGGGGGCGTAAGCCTATGGAAAGTGCCACAGAAAATAAACCGCCAATGCAAATTGGTAAGGGTGAAACTGTGCGGTAAGAGCGCACACATTGATACAGCAATGTATCAGTTGGGCAAACCCCATCTGGAGCAAGACAAAATAGGCACACTACAAGTTTCCTGCTCTTACAGTGTGCGGGTATGTCGCTTAGACAAATGGTTGCCACTGGCGTGCTTTTGCATTACAGTACAGAATCCAGCTTACAAGTGGTCCCTTAAGAGTTTTTAACCGCAACTAATTTTCTTATGAAATCATTACGCCAACAATATTTTTTTCGTGGTTCTAAAACGAGCCGGTCTAGCATTTCATTGCTATGGCTACTACCTTTTCTTGGTTTTTTAATTGGCTACATTGTTGCCGGTTATTTTGTTCAAAAAAAAGATGTTCCAACGCCTGATGTGGTTGGCAAGCCACTGGCCCAAGCCATTCAAACACTTTCTCAAGAGCGCCTTGGTGTGCGGCTGCTCACGCAGCGCGAAGAGCCAACGCTTCCTGAAGCAACCGTGCTTGATCAACTGCCGCGGCCTGGCCAAAAGATGCGGCCAAATCAGACCGTGTTTGTGACTATTTCTACCAAGCAGCCACCGCTAGAGACCCCAGATTGGTGGGGCAAACGGATCAAAGATATTACCCCAATTCTAGAAAAACGCGGCCTACAGCAAAATGTTATTCAACTGCAAAGTTCTTATCCGCAGGGGATGTGCATTGCTCAAGTTCCAACGGCAGGTCAGCCGCTTAGGGTTAAAACCGTGACGCTTTTTATCTCCCTCGGTACTCCTGGTTTAGCGGTTATGCCTTTGTTTGATGGACTTAAAGTACCAGAATTTGAGCGGCTACTTGAACAAAAAGACATTCGTGTTGAGTATGTGCATCAACGATCTGTTGGTGAGAATCACCGCTGTGACCAATGCGTGATCGTCGGCCAGCAGCCAGTTGCTGGTGCTATGGTTGCAACCAACAAAACAATCGATTTGCAAATTCTACTGCGCAGCCAACAAAGTATTGAGCAGCCAGCTCCTGATGTTTCACCTGCTCAGTCGGTTGTGCAAGCTGTTGTGGTAGCAGAAGCTTCTGCTATCGAACCGGTGCCAGAACAAGCGTTAGAAGAAATTGTTCCTGCGGTTATGCCTGAAATTATCTCAGAGGCTGAGCCTTCTCATGAACCAGAATCCAGTAACGAATGACCATTCTCTAGAAACATCGATGAAAACATGACCAGAGCATAGAGTCTTAAATTGCTGCTCTGGTCGCTCGTGCAATATTACTATTTTTGCGAATGCCATTTTTGAATAATACATGCAGCCAACAATGCGCTTGAGTCCAAAATTGCAATTGATTGAGCAATTTTTAGCGGATGCTGTTTGTGCAACAATGGTAACTCCGTGCAGCCAAGGATAACGCTATCAACCGTGTACCGTGAAATAATAGCTCCCAGTTGAATACTATCTTTTTCATCAATATCGTCATGCAATATTTTTTTAATAATGCGATCAATAATAGTTTGCTCTTTTGCCGTGGGGTAGATGCATACAAATTCCTGCGCTTGATACAGCCTGAGGGCTATGGTTGTAGACGTTGCCAAAATAAGTCCTGATCTACACTTTAAGCTTATTGCTTTATTGACGGTTATTCGGGCAATATGTACCAATTCTATGCCAACAGGGATAACAATATTGGGGAGAATTGTATGAAGAGTATTGCATGCAATCGCAATGATGCTTGCCCCTTGAGCGGCAAGGTGGTCGATGCAGGTTTGCAGCTGCTTAACAAGAATAGGGCGATTATTACGGCAATTTTCAGCAGTCAACATATCTGCAAAAGGGTAATTTATAATGGTCATCAATGGAAAATCGCTATCTGCCGCGCAGTTATATTGTTGCTGGCATTCTTGAATAAGCAGCTGATAAAAATAGCAACTTGCCATAGGGCCAGCTCCGCCGACAATTCCTATAGTTTTCATAATATTTTATCCCATGGCATGTTGATGTAGGGCCGATCGCACGATTTTCCCTTTTTCAGGGTGTAGCGATAGGTAAAATCAGCAAAAATAATACGAATATTTAATGCGTCTGGCAGCTTGCTTAGCCACGTGCTTATTGTCGGATCATTGGCCAAAAAAGCATTAACATCTTCTTGAAAAGAGCTGTCGGTGATGCCAGTACTTTGGTCATAAAAATATTCAAGTTCCCCCTGGGGTAACAAAAATATAATTGTCTGATCATTGTTATCATCACGAAGCGCTCGCAGCACGACTTCCCGCACAAGCCATAATCCCTCAAGATATTGTAGGGTTGAGTAGGCCAATGCCGTATTGGTTAGTGGTGGTTTTTTTGCAACCAAAGCTTCAATGAGTTGTGGCACATAACCAAGATCAGCAAATGTATACCTTGATGCCCTGGCGTAGCGCCTGCTGATTTCGGCGAGAAATGTGCGTGCGAGGACAGTCTCAACAAGATAGGATAGCTGACGTGAGCCTAGGCCGTATGCTAAAAAGAAAAAATACTCGGATGCGTAAAGTGGGATTATTGACGTGCGTCCCCGCTCGTCACGAGCTGCAACAAACCGTGCATATTGTTCAGTTAGCGATATTGCAGGGTCGTTAAGTCCTTGCCAGGCGCTAAGGTCGTAGCCGTATAACTTGAAAGGAGCCCCGGCTGCCTTTAATGGTCCTACGACACATTTGTCGTAGAAATCATACGAACGATTACTGATGCCATTTTTACCACCGTACCAAATAATGACTGATGGGTTTTTGATGCGTGGGTCATCTAAAACCGTAGCCAGTGTTTCAGTAGCATTAGTTACTGTTACGTTTTTTTCACTTGCCGGGGTGCTATCAAGGGTAGTTGCTGATTTTTGAAATGAGACTTGTACGCGAAGCGGCATTGCTGTTGCCGGCATTCGAAAAAATACGGTACAGAGGAGTAGGTAGAATGAGATATTTTTTAAAAACATGATATTCCTTAGGTTTGATTACAGACGCTTTTCATGCGTTGAATAATATTATTTTTTGCCGTGTCAACAATGGTGCCATTGCGTAAAAACAGTGCTTGGTCGCACACTTGTTCTGCAAGGGTCATATCTTGTGTAGAAAGCACAACGATTTTATTTTGTTGGGCTAGCTCACGAAGCATCTCTGCCACCAGGGCAGTATTTGCTGGGTCGAGCGCTGAGGTTGGCTCATCGAGCAAGATGATTGCTGGGTCCATGCACAATAAGCGTGCGAGGGCAACACGTTGCTGTTGCCCTCCTGAGAGTTGCGATGGGTAGTTGTTGGCATAGCGTTCCATGCCAAAGCGCACAAGTATGGCGGCTGTTTTGATCGCAGCCTCTTGCTTGCTGAGTTTCAGTACATTGATCAATGGATTGGTGCACTGTTCAAGCACGGTCAATTGTGGAAACAGTGCAAATGCCTGCGTCACTAATCCAACTGTTTGTACGCGTTCTGGGCCCTGCAGGGTTGCAAGCTGTTGATTGCTAAGTGTGATGTTGCCAGTATCTGGTCTGATGAGCTGGGCAATAACACGCAAGAGCGTTGTTTTTCCTGCGCCACTGGGGCCAAGTAGTACGGTGATCGATCCTGGTTGCATGCTGCACGAAATCTCCTGCAGCAACTGTTGCCCGCCAATGCTTGCGTAGATGTTATTAAGCCTTAGCATAGCTGATCCTCCGTTGTAACCACCCAACAAAGACATGCCATCCCGTGGAGATACCTAAAAATAAAACAGCTGTCAGCAGGTACATACTGACTGGGTTCATTTCGCGTGCAATGATATTGCGCGTGACTCCCATCAAATCCAAGACGCCAATGGTTGAGCAGACGGCAGTTGTTTTAATGAGCTGGTCAACTTCGCCACTGAGAGCGAGCAGATTTTTTCGGAAAACCTGCGGTAAAACAAGATAGCGCATCGCCTGGTAGCGTGAGTAGCCAAGGAGCTGCGTCATCTCCCAGAGTGATTGGTCATAGGCTTGAATGCCACCGCAAATAATTTGCCCGACATATGCTGATGAGCAAAGGCCAAGCGCAACAACCGATGCGGTAAATGCTGATAATGAACAGCCTGTGCATAGCGGTATGACAAAATACATTATCAGCAGCTGCAAGTAGAATGGGATGCCCCGTAATACCCGTGTTACTCCGTTAAGGAGTAAGCGGATACCAAGTGGGCATGGTATGTATCCAGACTGTAAAACCCCAATTATGGTGCCAAGACTGGTGCTGATGCACAGTGCCAGTAGCCATAAAATGAGCGAGGTGCAGGCCCCCTGCATGATGAGGGGGCCATTAGTAAAATTAATCATTGTGCACCATCCAGTTGCCATTTTTGTTCAAGTTGTTGCAACACGCCCTCTTTTTTGAGCTGTTCAATTACTTCAGTAACCTCTGCTGCAAGCGCAGTGTTGCTTTTCTTGATGGCGATGCCGTCGCCATAGATGGCGTATTTTTTTGGTAACTGTTCGGTAATACTTACCAATTCAAGAATTTGCTTTGATAACCTTCTTTTGACCTGGTGTTCAACAACAAGCGCGGCAGCCTTGCCAAAGCGCAAATCCATAACCATGTCGGTGATTGCTGGGAGCATTTTTTTCTTGATGTTTTGGATTGCATTTACGTACTCCTCTTCGCCTGATCCAGGCTCTACACAGACAGTCATGCCTGCTTTTGCCAGATCAGTTAGTGAGTTAATGCCGTTAGGAATTTGCTTCCAAAAAAGCAGCGCTACTGAGGTGTACTCGCGACTGGTGTAGCGGACCATATTGAACTCTTGTATGCGCTTTTGTGTGCGATCAAAGCCAGACATAGCCATATCAATGATGCCTTGTTCAAGCGCAATAAAAATGGTTTGAACGGCGCCAAGGTCTTTGATCTCAAGGTCGCGACCGAGGCGCTTTGCTACAAGTCTTGCAACATTGACATCATACCCTTCATAGTCACCGCGCTGATTGATGCTCATGAATGGTGGCCATCCACTCATCATGCCAATAACCAACGCCTTACTTGCGTTAGCAGTTGCTGGCTGTTTAGTCAGTCGCCAGATGGTGCCAACGGCAAGCGATAGTGCACAGATAACAGAAAAAATGAGCAGCATTTTTTGGCTGCTTTTGTTAAGCAAAAACATAATAATCCTTCATACAATTAAAAATCTGGACGGCAAAAATTCACCGCCTTAAACAGACATAAAAATTGCGTGCAGACAGAATCCCAGAAAGCATGCTGGAATATAAGCGCGCGCAAAAACCCCTAGGTGTTATTTAAAACAGCTAGGATTTACAAAAAATGGGTACAAAAATTTAGTGAGAGAGATGATGGTGACGATGATCGTCAGAATGCATAGCATTGTATGCAGAGAAAGAATGGTTGCTACCTGATTGTACAGGTAAAGAAAAAGAGCAAGGCACAGCTGTTAGCTGCTCTTGCGGGGATAAAATCGGTACCGTTAAATTAAGCACCTTCATGGTAAAGCCTTCGCTTTAAAGAAATAAACCAATAACCATACATTTCTTCATCCTAGCAGAACAAATAGAAAAAACAATACTAACAGAAAATTCTGCCAAAAATTGGTGTTTTTGTGGGGTTGGGTTTTAAGTCTTAAGATGAGACTCTCTGAAAACGTCGATCTAGACGAGGCCTGGTTTTAGCCATTTTTTCGGTGTAAAAATGACCAATGCGATGATCTTGTCGATACATCGAAAATGTTGATTGCATGCTCTGCCTCGGCGAAGCTGCAAGCGAAGACGGGTTGCCGCCCGAGTAGTTCTGTTGCTTGCAAAATAGCTTCTAATTGATGAACGCTGAAAGTGATGAACTAGGCGACTTGCTCGAATACGCGATATTCGCCCTCTTTGAGCAGCACGAGCTCCAAAGGCTCTTTATAGTTGCTCAGAGCCTGTTCAATCTGATCCCAATTAACATGTGGCGCGCCGTAATCAGAGCGATAATGTGGCAGCACTTTGATTGGCAAGAGCCCAAGGTTGTCTGAGAGTTTGAAGTGGTCGATGTCATAATCGTACTGACCTAACGCGCAAGCGCCAGCGGAGGTGCCAACAACGGTTTTACCAGCAAGGTGCTTCATCCATGTCGGGTCAGCTTGAAGCGCTTTGACGAGCATGGGGGTGTCGCCACCGCGTAGGTAGATCACATCAGCCCAAGCAACTTCGTCAGCGAAATGAGCCACGCTTGCCATCTTCATAGTGAGCTGGGTGCCTGGTAGGCGTTCAGCAAAAAATGCTTTATCTTCTTCAAATTTGCTGGCCCACCCAGCTTCAGGTCGAGCAAATAAACAGATGAGTATTTTTGCCGGTTCCTCAAAACCTTTGATCATCTCTTTGCAAACACCAACGCCACCATCGGCAGCCCTTGAGGCAAAGCCTCCAATCAAGACATATTTGGTCATATTTTTTTCCTGGTTAGATTGTGTGGTTGCCGTTGCTAAGCCAGCACACAGCGCCACAGTGATTAACAGTGATCCATAGCGTATTTTCATGTGTCCCCTCAAACAAGGTAATGGACAATAAGATTGATGCAAAGGACAAGGCTAGCAAAGCCAATGTGAAAAGCAATATGGCTTAGTTCATTAAATTAAAACACCGTAATAAAAAACGCGTTCACTGCACCTTGCGCATAGCAAAAATACAGCAACCCCTTTCTTTTTAAGCTCATTTACCACGACAATAAATACGGGGAGTGGTTTGTCGGGATGGCAAGTTAGGGGAGGAGTCTGTCGTGAAAAACAGTCTTTTGTCATGGTCGTATTTTATCTTACACATTTGTTTTGTTGGGACGCTTACAGCAACCGCTGATCCTGGTTGGGTTGCAAATCCATACGCGGTTGTCGGAGGAGCTGGGAGTGACTACTTGCTCTTAGGTGAATCAGTTTCACCAGCAGACCTGGTGCCTGATTGGGATGCCCCGTTGGGACGCCGTAAAAAAAAGCAAGATATACATCCTGATCGATTATTAGATCAGGTTGCAGGGGGCGATATTGCTGCTGTTAGGGCTGCACTATTGGTGCCAGGGTTTGACGTAAATCATGAGTATCGAAAGCCAAAGCCAGCTCGCGCTCCAATTATGGAGCGGTTGGGGCTTGTATCACCTAAAGAGGGGCTTGAAGCTAGCCGTCATCAGGAGGATCTTGAAGGTGACCATGGCATGACGCTTCTGCATATGGCTGTTATAAAGGATCAGCTGGAAATTGCTACACTGCTTGCTGATAACGCTGCAAATATAGATGCTTTAGCAGCTTATAACCAAACACCCCTTCACGGAGCAGCTAGGGCTGGGCATGTGCGCATGATTGATTTTTTAATTACTCGAGGGGCAGATAAAGAGGCAAAGAATGGGCATTCTTTTACCCCGCTGGTGCGCGCTATATTTTACAATAAGCTAGATGCCATTCGTGCGCTTATCCGACATAGTGTAATAACCGATGAGGCATTTGATTGGCGTGGTATTAAGCCTGTAGCGATTGCTGCTGAATGGGATCGTGTTGAGGCGATAGGGGTGCTTCTTGGTTGTGCTATTACCAAACTGCCTGCAGCAGTCGAATAGTTTCAATACAACTCATCGAATGGTGCATATGTACCTGGACAATCAAAAGTATAGTCATTTTGGGGTGGGGTTAAGACTGGGGAGTCTTGAGATGAAAAAAATACTTTCTATTGGTGTGGCCTTAGGATTTGGAATCTGCGCTTTCGGCCTAGAGGGCGCGAATACTGCTTTTGCTGGTGGTGGAGGAGTGGGGCCACTTGTTCGCCAGCAGGTCGGACCGTTGGTGGATGTGCCCTTAAGAGAAGCTCCAGAGCGACGAGCACTCGTCTCTGTAGAAGATGTAGGCAGCGAAGCAAATGCAGCACTATTTAATGCAATTATTGGGGGTGATGTTGCTGCAGCAAGAGCCGCTCTTGATGCAGGAGCTGCAATTAATGCTGAATTTAGAAAGCCTGGTCTAAAAGATAGTCTTAAGTATTGGGTTTTGGGGGATGATTCTGGGGATTCCTGGTTTTTACCAAGGCGTCTTTATGGTTGGCGGCCTCTTCATGTAGCCGTGCGCTATGGAAACGAAGAAATGGTTGCGCTTTTGCTGGATAGGGGAGCAGATATCAATGCTGCAGGAGAGCATTATTGGTCGCCATTAATTCGAGCAATGTATTTCCAAAGCTACCAAGTAATGCGCCTTCTTCTCGCTCGGGGTGCTGATGTGAATCTAAAATTTGGCCCACAGGGTTATTTTCCACTTTATGCTGCGGCTGACTGGGGTTTTCCTGATGCTGTACGCATATTGTTAGAATTTGGTGCAGATCGAGCGATGTCCTGCAATGAGGGGTGGTCTGCACAGAGTCGTGCTATGGATTTTGAGGGCGATACTGATGCACGTCGGGTTGGCAAAGAGGCTATTCGTCAAATCTTTGCACGAAGTTAGGCTCTAATGTGATCAACAGTATAGACTTTGCGCTTCTATTTATTATGTTGCGTTAGTTATTTGTTGATTTGAAGGCAATATTTGGGGTCGGGTTAAGATTGGGGAGTCTTAACATGCGGAACATACTTTCTATTGGTATGGTCATTGGTGTGGGCATCTGTGCATTAGGCTTGCAGGCGGCAAGCACTACTTTTACTAGCGGCAATGAAGAAGAGGTTTTTGCTCAGCAACAGGCTGATCCATTTGTAGAGGTTCGCTTAACAGAGGCTCCTGAAGGGCGAGCACTGGTTTCTTCGCAAGATGCAGGTGGTGATGCAAACGCGTCACTGTTTAATGCTGTTATTGCAGGGGATATGCCCGCTGCTGAGCGAGCTCTTCGTGCCGGGGCAAACATCAACGCAGAATTTAGAAAACCAGGGTGGGGGACACGCTTAAAATACTGGGCTTCAGGAGGTTTATGGCAGCTTTATGGGTGGCGCCCGCTTCATGAAGCAGTGCACTATGGAAATATTGATATGATTACCTTTCTTTTGGATAGAGGGGCTGAAATAAATGCACCCGGAAAATATTATTGGCCGCCATTGATGCGAGCCATATATCATGAAAACTACCCAGTAGTGCGCCTTCTGCTTGAACGGCGTGCCGATGTGAACGTAAAATTCGGATCACGTGGCTATTTTCCACTCTATGTTGCGGCTGACTGGGGTTTTCCTGAAGCTGTACGCTTGTTGTTAGCATTTGGTGCAGATCGAGCAATGTACTGCAATGAGGGGTGGTTTGCAGAGGATCGTGCTCAGAATTTTCCCGATGGTAGCGATATACACCGCCGGGTTGGGAAAAGGGAAGTTCGACGAATCTTTGCAGCAGGCAGGGGGGCGCCTGAAGCTATAGTTTAGACAAGAATTGCTCGGAGGTGAGACTGTTCTTGCTTTTTCACCTCCTGGTGCTGCTTGCCAGGGAAATTGTTGCTTTACATTGTGGCACAATCAAGTATCATAAAAACCTTGTTTTAGCTTCAATTTTTACCTGAAGGAAATTAATGGACCACATGCATCACTCCGGTCCGCACGAGCATGGCGCTTTGGAGCATCACCATACCGTGCTGAATGAAATTCTTTGTCATTTGCCCTACGCTATTTTTTCAGTCGCCTTGAGCATGATTATGATGAGCTTGTTAGCATTTTTACCGACTGGTGATCAGTATGGCGATGCGTGCTACCGATTATTTCATAACTTCCATTTTTTGCATATTTTGTTTGCTGCTACCGGCACGATGCTGACGTTTCGTCGCTATTCTAAAAATATTTGGCTAGCAATGCTTGTTGGCTTTTTTGTTCCCTTGGTCTTTTGTACTTTTTCTGATGCCGTACTGCCCTACCTTGGCGGACGTATGCTTAACCTTGATATGCATTTTCACTGGTGCATGTTGTCACACTTAGACACCGTTTTGCCTTTCTTGCTTGTTGGCATGATTAACGGTTGGGTCATGGGGTTGCACGGGCAGACCTTGCAGATGTTTTACTCTATCGGCTTTCACGTTATGCATATTTTCATTAGTGCCATGGCTTCACTGCTTTACTTGGTCAGTTTTGGCTTTAGTGATTGGTGGAGTTATATGGGGATAGTGTTTCTCTTTAAAATCGTGGCAGTGCTTATTCCGTGCACGTTGTCTGATATTGTTGTGCCGATGCTCTTTGCTCGGATGAAGAAACATACTGCTAAGTAAAAAACCCTGCTTGGGTAGGAGTTCCATGAAATCGATCCGTCTTGAACGCGTTTCTAAGTCATATCAAGGTGAATTAATTATCGATAACCTTAATCTAGAAATTAAAGCTGGGCATTTCTTTGCCTTGCTTGGTCCGAGTGGCTGCGGTAAAACAACTATTTTGCGGCTCATTGCGGGCCTAGAAACGGTTGATGCGGGCAAGATTTTTCTCGGTGATGAAGAAATTACACATGTGCCGATTCACAAACGAAAAATTAATACAGTGTTTCAGCAATATGCGCTTTTCCCTCACTTGTCAGTGTTTGAAAATGTTGCCTATAGCATGCGTGTAAAGCGGTTTACGACAGAGGTAATTAATACCAAAGTTGCTGATGCGCTCAAAATGGTGCGTCTATCAGGCTTTGAAGGTAAATATCCACGCAATCTTTCTGGTGGCCAACAACAGCGTGTTGCGTTAGCGCGGGCCCTTGTTGCTGAACCAGACGTTCTTTTGCTTGATGAACCACTTGCAGCGCTCGACCTAAAGCTCAAAGAAGAGATGTTGACGGAGTTGATCCAGCTTCAAGACAAGCTAAAAACAACATTTGTGTACGTAACGCACGATCAGTTCGAAGCATTGACAGTTGCTGATCAAATGGCCATCATGAGTCCTCAGGGTGACATTGAACAGCAGGGGACGCCAAAAGAGATTTATGAATTCCCCGTCTCATGCTTTTCTGCCAATTTTGTTGGGAACACCAATATCCTTGAGGGTCGTTTGCATATCTCTGAGAAGACCTATCAAATCGAGATAGATGGTCTTGGCATGTTTCAGGTGTACACCCCAAGTGAAAAATTATGGATGATCCCTGGGTGTCGTTTGTTCATGAGTGTTCGCCCCGAAAAAGTACTGATTACAAAAAAGCCACGCGAAGGTTTTTCAAACCATTTGCAGGGTAAAGTAACTGATATTATTTACTACGGTCGCTCGACACAGTATCGTGTTCGCCTACAAAATGGGCAGCACTTGTTGGTTTTTGAGCAGAACGAAGAGCATTTCCCTCAAGAAAGCATTGATTGGGATGATGACGTTCATCTGTATTTTCAAAAAGAGAATGTCGTTTTGTTGGAGCACTAAATGAGCATGAGAGCCTTGCGCAAGATATTTGCCGAAGAGTTATCATTTGTTTTTTCCTGCCCAGCAATTTTATGGCAGTGCGTATTTTTGTATATCCCATTTGTGCTGCTAGCACTGTACAGCATTGTTGATTGTGATGAAATTACTGGCGTTTATAATGTCACTTTTGCCTACTACAAAGAGATTTTTACCTCACTTTATATTCAAATTATTTTCCGGTCGTTTTTCTTGGCTGCACTAACCGCAGCAATTTGCTTTGCAATAGCCTATCCGGTGGCCTATTTTCTAGCATTAAAGGTGCCAAAGCGCTTTAAGACCTTGTTGCTGTTTACGCTGATCTTTCCTTCATGGACTAGTCTTATTGTGCAGGTTTATGCCTGGTTTTTCTTGCTAGAAAAAAATGGCATCATCTCTTCGATATTGCGCTTCCTGCATATTATTTCTCCTTCACAACATCTTTTAAACAACTATTTTACCATAGTTCTTGGCATGGTTTCGTGCTACTTGCCATTCATGATTTTACCGATTTATGCCGTACTTGAAAAAATGGATCGCTACTACCTTGAATCCTCGGCAGATCTTGGCGCTGACCGTGTTGAGACCTTTCGTCGGGTTATTTTTCCGATGTCCTTGCCGGGTGTTTACGCCGGTGTGATGTTGGTTTTTATCCCATCGTTTGGCGAATTTGCTATTCCTACGCTTCTTGGCGGGTCAAAATATATTTTTTGGGGATCAGTGATTGTTGATAAATTTCTTCGATCACGCGATTGGCGGCTTGGTGCAGCGCTTGCGATTATTGGTATTATGCTTCCTGTTGTATTGATGGGCATTGTTTATCTTGCCAAAAAAGCACGTGGGTACTGGGTGATGCGTCAAAGCAAGCAGTATGCCGATTATTTGTCTTCTCACAAAGAGCTATGGGGCTAAATCATGGTTGAAAATAGACGATATGTTGGGCAGTTTATTTTGCCAATTGTTGTTGCTGTAGCGTATTTATTTCTTTATCTGCCCATTACCGTTTTGGTGCTTTTTTCATTTAATAAAGCTAACTTTTCGGTTAACTGGGGAGGCTTCTCACTGCGCTGGTATGAAAAATTAATCAGCTCTCCTGAAATTTTAAACGCTTTGCAGGCTTCGCTTGTCGTTGCTATTTCAACAACGTTTTTGAGCCTACTCATTGGGACCTGTTTTATTGTTGCTAGCCGCTGGGGTGGGCGCTCATCATTTTTTTCAAATTTGTTTTATATTAATATCCTGCTCCCTGAGATTGTTTTAGCGATTGGGATACTCAGTATTTTTACCTTTTTCCAAATCCCTTTGGGTTATGGCAGCCTCATTGCAGGCCATACGCTCCTTGGTTTGGGCTTTGTGATCCCGATTGTTAGAGCACGTTTTGTTGAGCTTGACCCGGTTTTAACTGAGGCGTCATTAGACATGGGGGCGACCTACTGGCAAACGTTTTTAAAAGTAATGATCCCATTGCTTATGCCGTCACTCGTTGCTTCGGGGTTGCTTGTTTTTACGCTCTCCATGGATGATTTCTTAATCTCATTTTTCTGCTCTGGCCCAACCGTCCAGACGCTTTCTGTTTATGTGTATTCAATGATTCGCACTGGTGTTGACCCAATGATCAATGCTATATCCACCTGTTTTCTTGTGGTGAGTAGCCTGTTAGTGCTGCTGTTGTGCTCGCTTAAAGTTGTTGATCAGGTTCTTGGCCATGATTGAACAATTGGGCCTATTACTGATGCGTGGCCATCGTGCATGGCGCCGACTAGTCATTATTGTCTGTTATCTGGTTATTTTGGCCAGTTGCCTCTATCTGCCTCTTCTGTTTGATCAGTTTCGTACGCAAAAAACGTTGAATGTTTATGCATTTACCGAGACCTTTAGCCCGGAGGCACTTGAGCTATTTGAGCAAAAAACAGGCATTAAAGTTAATATGACCTACGCTGAACTTGATGAAGAAATTGGGGCAAAATTTTCAATTAATGGTGGTCTTGGTTACGACGTGGTGAATGTCTCTGACTTTATGGTTCATTATCTCAGTGGCAAGGGCTATTTACAGCCGCTTGATAAAGCCATGCTTAGCAGTACTGAGCGGCTTAATCACCGGCTCATGAATCAAATTTATGATAAAGGGAATTGCTACTCGGTGCCACATAAATGGTTTATGTATGGGCTGATCTACGACAAATATTTTTTTAACCAAACGCCAGATGAGATGAGCTTGAAGATGGTATTTGAAGATCCTGCACAGCTGCATGGGCAAGGTCTTGTGCCAGCGCCGTATAAAGTATGTATGATAGATTCTCCGCTCGATGCGTATTTTTTATCAATGCTGTTTGAGTTTAAGCGGTTTGATCATTTCTCTCCACCCGAATTTGCGGTGATTACTAATAATTTGATTAAACAAAAGCAATGGGTTGAATGTTACACCTTGTATACGATAGAATATTTTCTATTGTCAAAAATTATACCAATTGCAGTCTCCTCAAGTAATTTTGTCCGCAAGATCTGGGAGGTGAGCGATCGCTACGAATTTGCTATTCCAGAGGAAGGGGGTATACTAGTGATCGAGAATTTAGTGGTTCCGAAAACAAGTAAAAAAAATGATTTGGCGCATAAATTTATTAATTTCATGTTGTCAGATGAAATTGCCAGTCTTAACAGTCAGACATATGGTTGGACTTCGGCGAATAGTGCTGCGCAAGAAGCGCTTGATGCTCAATATCAGTCAGCGCAATCGCACTTATTTCCTGATGATCGTATTTTCAAGCGATTGCATATTCCACTTTTTACGCCTTATGCGCGTAAATGTGCTGATGATGCGTGGCTTCGGGTTTGTTTCGCCTAAGTCTACTCTCAGGGGTGCTTTATGAATCGCGCTACCGCAACAAAAAAAACGTTTATAAAAAAAACGGTACACAAGCTTATTATCATAGGTTTTTATATTGCAGTAGCCGCATTGCTATTGTATATGCCCGTAATCGTGGGGCTCTTCCACGCGCAAAACAGTTTGAATGTCTGTGTTTTTTCAGAAACGTTTACACAAAAATCTATTAGGCTGTTTGAGAAAGAGACGGGGATTAAGGTTAACCTTAGCTACGTCGAGATGGATGAGCTGTTGTATGCCAAGTTTCGCATGAATGGGGCGGCTGGCTATGATGTGGTTAATATTTCTGACTACGTGGTGCATGGCGTTGCAGAGCAAGGTCTTCTGGCTCCGCTAGATAAGTCTATAGTCACTAATTTTAATCGATTAAACACAAATCTGCTGGGTCTCAATTATGATCCAGAAAATAACTTCTCAGTGCCACATAAATGGTATGTTTATGGGCTTGCCTATGATAAAAAATTTTTTAATATATCGCCTGATAAGATGTCATTTAAGTATGTCTTTCAGCATCCTCACGGATTAAAAGGCGATGGCTTAGTAAGGGATCCGTATAGAATATGTATGCTTGATGATGCCCGAGATTCGCTTTTTCTTGC
>CAMBZK010000002.1 GCA_945872225.1 candidate division TM6 bacterium UASB124 | reverse complement strand
GCAGCCACATTCATTTTACGAATAAAATCAAGCAGGGTGGTTTTGCCATGGTCAACGTGTCCCATAACAACCACAATCGGCGCTCTGGTAGAACCAGCAGAATTATCTTTTTTTACATAAGCAGCAGTATCTGCACCAACAACAGGAGCCTTTACCGTAAGGGTTATGCCAAAAGCTTCACCGATAGAGTAAATAACATCTTGGCTGATAGTCGCATTAAGATTGCAAGCCATACCTTTTTTCAGCAAAACCATAATGATTTCACTTGGCTGTTTGCCAAAAAGCTTTGCAACATCAGCAACAACCATTGAGCCTGGCACGATGGTCGCTTGTGTCACGTTAACTTTAGGTGCTTCTCTAACAGGTACTGGACGTGGTCGGCGACGCTTGCGACGGCGAACGCCTTGTTGGTGACCCATTGCTGGCAAGCCAACTAGCGTGCTCGTATTGATTAAACGCTTAATGCGTTCCTGTTCACGGAGCTCAGCATCTTCTTCTTCTTCAAAAGAAAGGACGCGCTCACGTGGCGCTATTGGCGCAGCTGGTCGTTGTGTTTGCACAGGCCCTTGGTGCGGTTTTGCAACCAAAGGAACAGTTGTTTTTGTGTTGGTAGCAGTAGTAGACGCTACCGATTTATGCGGGGCAATAAGAGCCTCCTGTGGAGTCTTTTTTACAGACTCAAGCTTGGTGTTAACATTAACAGCCTGTTGTTCAGGCTTAGAAACTATCGAAAACTTTTTTTCAAGAAACGCAAGAGCTTCGGGGGTTAGCATGGCCATATGATTTGGAAACGCAAAGCCGCCAGTTTTAAGCAGTCCCAAAATCTCTTTGCTGGGCTTCTCGTGTTTTTTTGCAAATTCATATACACGCATAACTACATCACCTGAGCAAAATTATTGTTCATGTGTCCGTTCATGGTCATTGTCACTCTCGTCTTCCTGCACATCGTCAAGCGTGATGGTTTGTTCTGTTCCTGCAAGGTCTTGCAGTTGAATTTCAAGCCCAACCAACTTTGATGCGAGATTAATATTTTGGCCCATCTTACCAATCGCATAAGAGCGTTGATCTGGCGCAAGCCACACGGTTACCTTGCCACCATCCATGACCTCAACGCGGTCAATTTCTGCTGGCTTTAGGCTATAGCGTACCAATTTCTCCATAGAATCGGTGGCTTGAATAAGATCAATCTTTTCTTGGCCAAGCTCACGCAAGATAGGTTTAATGCGTGCGCCGCCTACCCCAACACAGGTGCCGACAGGATCTATTTCTTTTCTATTTGAGGCGACAATAATTTTAGTTTTATAACCGGGAATGCGCACTACTTTTTGAATTTCAACAAGGCCTTCAAAGACCTCTGGGATTTCTATCGCGAGCAATTGCTGTACAAAGTCACTCGATGCGCGATCAAGAACAAGTTGATAGTCACCACGCGCCATTTGCAAAACTTCTTTGAGTAATGCACGGACAGGGTGGCCAACACGAACAACTTCTTGTGGAATAACATTTTCAAATGGCAGAATCGCTAGAACTTCGCCAAACTTTACGGCATAACCAGCGCGTTCACGCTTATGGACAGTTCCTGTGATGATAGTATTAAGCTTATCCTTGAACTCGTCGTATACCGCCAGTTGTTCAAGGTCGCGAATTTTGCCAGCAATAATTTGCTTGGCAGTCAAAATTTCAATGCGACCAACAGGTTCCTCAAAGGGTACTTGCAACGTAGCACCTAAGGCTGCAGCTTGATCTATCGTCTTTGCTTTGCGTAGCGTGATCTCAAAATCTTCGTCAGTCACGACAGCTACTACTTCTTTGTCGGAAGCAACATCAAGGTTGCCAGTTTTTTTATTGTACGTTACATAAAAGGTCACCCCGGGGTACTTTTTGCTGTACGCCGCAGAGATTCCTTCGCACACGATAGTAACTACTTTTTCACGATCGAGGCCACGTTCTTCAACAAGACTATCGATGACATCAGTAAGATTCACTGTATTTTAACCTTTGCCGCTAGAAAGCTTTTTTATGAAAGCCACATGAAATAGACACGTTATTGTAAAATTAAGTTTTTGAATAACCACCAGTCTAACGGATTTCCCAAAAAAGTGAAGCTCTCCTCCAGCCACCTCTTTAGGGCTTATAGCCTATCTGTCAATAGGTTTTTAAAGCTGAAAAGTTATCAACAACGCCTACTATTATTACTCTATAATAATATATTAATTATAATAATAATAAGGGGCGCGCTTTTTGTGGATAACTTTGCTTTTACTGCCTCGTTCATTTGATCTGTTCATTGTTTTAGTGTTAAAAATAATTGTTAATAACTTGTGGATAACTTGTGGATAACTTGTGGATAACTTTTCTAAAACATAAAAACAACGAACTAGTCGATATATTAGATAATTGATTCTTGATATCGCTTATCTACATGGTTTTTTCAGCTGATCAAAATAACTTATTAACAAGTTATTAACAAGTTATTAACAAGTTATTAACAAGTTATCCACAATTTCTATGTGTATTAATCAGGCTATTTATTGCTGGTTTGAAAATTAATGGCAGTCGAGGGCGTTTTTTATATGGGAGGCCTGTTTGCGCCTCCAGTGCTTTCCCTTGCCTTGCAATTCACTACTTTGCTACTTTTGATAAAGATATAAGGGGGCTTAAGCAGGGGGGGCGTGATGAAAAAAATAATGGGGCATCTAGTCGTATTGTTTTGTGGGAGTCTTGTGGCAGGAGAGTGGTATGTGGTGAAAGCACCCGTTGCTTGTCTTTGGACTGAGCCTGCTGAGGTTGCTGGCCCATTTGCCTATCCGGCTTGGGCGCATCCTGCTGATGGCCGCAAGTCGCTTAAGACCCTTGATACGCAAGCTTGTTATGGCATGCCGGTGCGCGTGCTCGATAAAATGAATGATCCCATGTGGTATGTTGAGCTACCTATGCAGCCTTACTTTAATAAGAGGATGGGTTGCTGGATGCCAATTCAGGGGTATATGCCAAGTGACTGCTTAATACCTAGTCCCGTGGTTTGCGAAAATGCATCTGTTTGGGTGATGCAAAATGCGGACAATACTGTTTTTTTAGAATCAGGATGGGAATCATTGTTGCCGTTTGGTGGAATTGTTCGTAAAAACGAGATAGATTTTAATTCTAGTGCAACAACATTGCCTGTTGTGTTGCTTGACGAGGAAGATGGTGGCGATGGCGAGGTCTCTTTTGATGATGTGCGTTATATTCCAATAACTGTAGAGCGTCCTGTTGATTTACAACGAGCTCTTTTTGCTAATGCCAAAAAGTTTATTGATATGCCTTATTGCTGGGGTGGGACAAGTGCTTTTTTAGGGGAGCATTATGAATCAATGCCATCAAGCGTTGATTGTTCGGGTTTTATTTATTTATTGATGCACAGCCTTGGTCTCTTGATTCCACGGAATGCTGGCGATCAGATCTTATTTTCTACGCCTAGAGAGCCAGCTGACGCTCAATGTGGCGATGTGTTTTTTCTAAAACCATTGGTTAATGGTAATCCAAACCATATTTTAATGAGCCTTGGCGAAATTGAGGGTGAGCATTATGTTATTGAAGCAAGCGGCATTTCTGGCCCAGCGCCAAAGGTTTGTTCCTCGCTAATTGAGGGGCGTTTTGGTGTGCCGTTGCATGAGTTGAAAAATGGCATGGTGCTTTTTCCTGGCCATCCAACAAAAGAATGCGAATTCTCATGCGGTACATTTCTAGCAGATCCGGAAAAATTACAAATGATGCGGAATGATTTTTTAGCAAAAAGTTGTTTGTGAGTAATCACTAAAAGACTGATGGTTCCTGTAATGCTGGTAATTATGTGCACAATCGAATAAAATTGCCTGACGTACGTTTTTTTGGATTATGCAAATAGTTAATATGGGTCATAACAGGTATGAAAAATATATTTAACGTTAACGTTTTAGCGTGTTTGTTTTCACTCACAAGTCTTACGTCTTGCTTTGGTGCTTCTGGTGGGGCAGGCGGCGGGGGCTCAAGTGCTTCTGGTGCCCAAAGGGTAGAGGCTTTATTTGTTCTTCCTGGTGAAGTAACGGAGATGGGCTGTGCCGTCGTTTGTTCTTGCTCCCCAGGAGCTACCCATCAGCCATATTACATGGCGCTGACGAAAGCTGTCTGTGATAAGTCCAGTCAGGAGAGAATTACCGCAAGAGCCGAGGAACTTGTTGCAGAAGTTTATTGTACTGGGCGTATTGATTTATCTCATGTTGTTGCTCGTGGTGAAAGCAAGCAGTGTTTTATTGTCCCTCTTAATTTATGGGAAAAGGCTGATGCCCCTGCTCCTTTGCGCAAGCTAGGTGCTATGGTCCGAGCTATGCCTCTTTTATTTTCGCGTTGTCTTAATGAGTGTTTTGAAGAGCCTGGAACTAGAGAGCTCTCTGTGTTTTGCATGCAAGCTGTTATTACTGCCTTTGTGAAAAAAGCACGAACAGTTCTAGCGCGACCTGATTTTGACCGTTTAGTTTCCTCAGTGACATTACTTAACACTACCCCTATTGTTGTTTTACCGTATGTGGCATTTTTGAGTATAGACCCAATGGACGAGGAGTGTGGTCCTGGCGTAACAATAACTACGATCCAGGGGTCTGGTCTGGTTCCAGTATTGTCACCAGAAGGGATGGCAATGATTAATGGGAAGGCTAAGGTTCTTCTCAATGCTGCGTTTGCTCACCGCTTGATAATGTCAAGTTTCAAGCTTCCTGATGGGGCCCCTAAGCCTGTTAAAGAGGTCGGTTATTCATTACCTGATGGAGTACTTGATGTTGACGCGCTTTCCCACTTATTGGTTACTCAAGTACTCGCTGAGTGTGTTATAGATGCTGATGAGTCAATTAGCTGGCTACCATTGGTTGGTGTCATTCAACGAGTAGTTATTGATGCAATCAATGAATACAAAACAACTATCCTTGGCCCATCTGGCCCTGATCGGCGTGCCAGTGGCGCTAGTACTGGTGGCGCGAGTGCTAGTGCAAGTGGTGGTCCTCGGCCAGGAGGTGCCAGTGGTGGTGCACGCAGATAGTATTTTTTTCTTGCAGTAAGACTATGGCTAGGCTTCCAGCTCGGCAAGCTTGGCCATAATTTTTTTCATATCTTCCCACACCGTGCGTTTTTCGGCAGGGTTTCTGAGCAGGTAAGCAGGGTGGTAGGTCGGTAACACCAGGGTACCGTTCCACTCGACAAACATGCCGCGTGACGCGGTAATTTTAGTCTCATCGCCCAGTAGTGCTTTGGTTGCGGTGGCGCCGAGCGTGCAGATAATTTTAGGCTTGATGATCGCGATCTCTTTGAGCAGTAACAGATCTTTGCAGGTGCTGCTTTCGTTTGGCAGGGGGGTGCGGTTTTCTGGTGGCCGGCATTTGACCACATTGGAAATATAAACGCTTTCGCGTGACAAACCCATCGCTTCAATAATTTGGGTGAGTAATTTGCCCGAGCGGCCAACAAACGGCGCACCTTGCAGATCCTCGTCTTTTCCAGGCCCTTCGCCCACAAACATGAGCGTTGCTTCTGCCAAGCCTTTGCCAAAAACAACTTGGGTGCGGCCCTGTGAGCCAAGGGGGCATGCTGTACAGTCACGATAGTTGCAGTTTAAAGCATCGATCTCATCAGCATTTTTGGCGCGCTCATCGGCGTTTTTAGCAGCATGTTTTGCAGCAACAGGTTTTTGTTTTTCATCAAGGTACAAAAAACCTTTTGGCTGTTTTTTTAAAAAGGAGAGATAGTTGGCGCGTTTTTTTGCTAGCTCTTCGGCATTCATGGCATACTCACAAAAAAGAGATGGGGATAGTAAGCTGAAAAAATCAGCTTACTATCCCCATCTCTTTTTGCAAATGAGCGAAGCAATTAGCTTGTTTGGATACTTATTGTGTACGTGAATGGTGTTTTAACAATCACGTTTTTAGGCTCTTTTATTTTTGTGCAAGGCAACGCTTGCGTGCAATCTTCAGAGCAGCCTTTGGTTGTGTGTGTTACTTCTGTTGATGGGCTTTTGCCGCCAAAGCGCATGTAAATAAATCTATCCAAGAACGCTGGCCAGGTGGTGTTTTTTGCAAATTCAGTTCTGGCATATGAACTATGAACACTCGTGATTGGGAAGTAGATTGAAAGGCCAGTCGCATTGCGTAAATTTCTGCCAACAGCATTTGCAAGTACCATTACCTGTAAAATGGTGAGACTTTCGGTAGCAGAAATGCCGATAGCATTCCACGCATCAGCAAGCTGGCGTTGTGTAGCGGCACTAGCACCAGGCAGTCCGGTGGTTAAATAGGCTTGGGCGCGGGTGATGAGTGATTTGCACAAGTGCCCAAAGTCGATGTAGTCGTTATCAAAAAATTCAGTGGTGAGCGAGCGGTTAAAGCGGATATCGCGCAACATTTTAAAGCCAACTGGATCACCGGCGTTACTAACACCAGTGAGTGCAATCAGGCTATTTGCAAGGCGTGAAATACTTGCTTCTAATGCGTCACAGTAAGTTAAATCAACGGCTGATTGTGTGTAATCACCGAGTGTGCTGTGATACTCTGCATGATACGCCCCAACAAAATGGACTGCAGCAGATTGAGCATCAATGCCAGGCCGGCTAAAAATCGAGAGTGCTGGCACGTAGTTATAGCCCGTTCCTGGCTCAACTTCTTCTGAGGCAACCATGATTTTAACGGCTGTTTTAACTTGCGAAGCAACTTCAACCATGGCCATGTGGCAAGCGTCCATAGTTAGAATGTCGAGTTTTTTACCGCCAAGCATAGTCAGTGACATATATTCTAAACTTGCCTTGAGGTCTTCATTGGTTAAATACGCCGAAGCAGCGTCATTAAAAGCAATGCCACGTTCTTCTTCTTGTTGTTGTAGTTCATGTTTTTTTTGTTTGCTGCGATCAAGCTCAATGAGCCCTGTTTCTTTGTTCATAACAAAAAGATTATCGCGCCAGTGATCAAGTGTGCGTCCCCAGATGCTTGGATCCTTTATGCCAGCACCATGATTCCACAAGACAAGACATGTTTTTGCGGCAGGGAAATTACTGGTTCCCCATTGTGTAAAATCAACTAAATTGTCGCGTGTGCCACTAAAGCTGGTTGGCGTGTTTGTTTGTGTTGATAACAGGACAGGGCTGTTTTTACCCAAATAAAAACGTGAAATTTCTTTTTGTCCCAAGGTGTCCATTTGTAAGAGCAGGTTAACGTTTGCGTTAGAACCAACTTGTACCATTTGCCTGAAATTGGTGATGCCATAGCGATTAAGATTGTTGTTGTTTGACATGTATGTCATAAAATTCCACTCGCGTGGCATGACTGCTGTGTAGGCAACGTGGTGCGTGAAGAGTGGCAGTAAAAAAAATATAACCAATAGGCGTATTCGTGCGCGAAAATCCATCGTGCAACTCCTTCTATAGAATAAGTATAATTAAGGACAAGACAGCTTAAGGTAATGATTTGGTGATCAATGATTCAAGCTTTTATGCTTTTAGGGCAGGCTTGCTTGCTGTTGGTTTGTTAAATAGGTCGCCAAGAAGGGTTAGGGTGAAGGTAAGCGCATAGGTTAATTGAAAATCTAAGCTTATTAAATGACATGGATTATAAGCCAAAATGCCAATACAACTGAGGCTTAAAAGATGCAGGTACGATGTGTGTCGTCCTAAAAATTTGCGTACAATAATCAAGATAGCTATTAACCACGCACGTAAAAAAGAGACGCTGGACCAGCTCAACGCGTCGTAAATGATGCAAATAATAAACAAAAAAAGATCTTTGATGCGCTTATGCACTGGAACCACGCGGAGTAAGAGCGATACGAGAAACACAAAAATAACGATATGTAGCCCTGAGCGTGCTAAAAAATGAGCCAGCCCCCAGCGGGTAAACAGCGTTCTGATGTCATCGCTTCCGGCCTCTTTAGTGCCAAAAAACATAAGCCCTGCATACAGCTTGCTGAGTGGGGAGAGTGTTGCCATGATGCCTTGATAAAAACGAGCTCGCACGGTGCTGAGCCATTGTCGGCAGCGTGTTTGTAGGGTGAGGGCTGGTGCTGCGGTGTAGTTATAGGCAGCCATGTCGTGCTTGCTGAACAGTTGGTGAACGATGTTATTTTTGCGCACGTATTGTGTAAATTCGCCAGCAGGAAGTTTTTTGGCTGGTTTAATAGCGGTAAATGCCGCGGTGGCACCGACAGGGGGCGCTTGCTTGCAGGGGATATAATGTAACAGCAGGCTTTGCTGGTAGTTGTGTGGATTATCGGCTTGCTCGAGCGATTCGATAGTGATGTGTACAGCTGCCAGGTAGGGGCGCGATAAGAGCGGCACAACATCGCTGACGTAACCCGTTACATTAAAAGTACTGCTCATGAGTGCGCGCTCTTTTTGCTCCCATATTGTTGCATGGTACGACCCAATGAGGTAGCCAGCACTGCAGGTAAGGGTAGCGATGAGTATCATGCGTGAACTATAGGTGCGCAGCCAATATCGCCAGCACATACCTATCGCGGCGAGAAGGGCGATTATACAGCAAAAAAACAGACTATTTGCTTGCTGGTGCAACTGGAGTGTTAGGCCTGCTATGAAACCAACTAAGGGGATGAGGGGGGTATAGTTTTTGGGATGCTTAGTCATTGATAATAGTTGCTACGTGCTCTTGGTGTATAATTTTTCTATTCCCATCATCAAAAAAAATGGTTAACTGTTTGCCTGTGATGTAGTGGATAGTGCCAATATCGCCAGTGTACGTTTTGATGCGCGTGCCAATGATGAGGGTGGCTACTAGGTGTTGCTTTTCTTGCGTAGACTCATTGCCAGGCAGAACAAAGGCAAGGTACATAGCAACAGCAAGAGAAAAAAGGCCGATAACAAGTAGTATAATCACGATAATCCTTTCATTGATGCACAGCAAGCTATCATGCGGGGCATGGTTTGTAAAAAGTAGCTAAATTTTATGGGGTTTCTCATGCATATTGTTCAAGTCGATGCCTTTCAAATCCTCGATTCTCGCGGCTTGCCAGCGGTCGAGTGTCGTCTTACGTTGGCGGATGGTGCTGTTATTGTTGCTAGCTGCCCGAGTGGCGCATCAACAGGCAGGCATGAGGCGCATGAATTACGTGATAATAATGCAGCGCTATACCATGGCAAGGGGGTATTGACGGCTGTTGAGCATATAAAAAGAGCAATAGCCCCCAGTATTTTATTGGGGAAAAGCCCCAATATCGTTGCTATGGATAAGCAGCTTATTGCCCTCGATGGGACTAAAGATTGTAGCGCCTTGGGCGCGAACGCCATGCTAGCAGTGAGCATCGCGGTAATTCGTGCTCAGGCTTGGGTAGAGGGGGTTGAGTTATTTGAGCTAATCAATACGCTGTGGGACTTTCCTGAGCCAATGTTGCCGCGTTGCATGTTTAATGTGCTGAATGGTGGCATGCATGCTGATGGAGATTTAGTCTTTCAAGAATTTTTAGCGATTCCGTCACAATCAGATTTTTCACAGAGCTTAGCTTGTGTTGATGATTTTTATCATCAGCTCAAAATCGTGTTGCATCAGGCTGGTTACGGGACAGCGATTGGTGACGAAGGAGGTTTTGTCCCTGCTTTTAGCAATAAGGCTATGATGCCAGAAGAGCAGGCGCTTCAGCTCTTGCAGCAGGCTGCGGAGCAATTTTCATGGGGGGCTGAAAGCATGTCTTTTGGGCTTGATGTTGCGGCTACTCATTTTTATGATACCGGGGCAAACCGCTACAAACTCCACGAACAGGCTTTGACAGCGCCCGAGTTGATTGAATTATACAAAAAACTGCAGCAACAGTTCCCTCTTGTCTCATTAGAAGATGGCCTTGCTGAGGACGATTGGCAGGGGTGGCAGTGGCTTAATGCCAAGCTTGGTGATACGGTGCAAATTATTGGTGATGACCTTTTGGTGACCAATACCAACCGCATTCAACAGGGCTTGGTGGAGAAGGCTATGAATGCAGTTTTGATAAAACCCAATCAAATAGGCACGGTTTCACGGACTATTGAGGCTATTAAGTTATGCCAAGAGCAACGGCTATCAACCATTATTTCGCATCGTTCAGGCGAGACTAATGATGACTTTATAGCAGACCTTGCCGTGGGGAGCGCCGCAGGCCAACTTAAGGCAGGAGCTCCTGTCAGGGGAGAGCGGGTGGCAAAGTATAATCGTCTGCTTTGGATCGCCGAGATGTTGAATAGCTAGTAGGCTCTTTTTGAGGGCCAGAAAAGCCTGACTAGCTCATATTTATTACAAATAGGCGCAATTATTATTGACTTTAAAATGCTGATAGTTATAAAATGTAACTAGTAGATTGCTTATTTGTAAAAAATAAATGGAGAATACAATGAAAAATACCATAGGAAAAGGCATGGTAATCATGCTGGCAGTCGTTGTTGCCATGTATGTTGGCAATGTGTATGGGGCGTTATCGACTGATTTGGGGACGGCTTTAGCTGACCAGCTTCAAAAAATTAAAGAGCCATTGTTGAACCTCTTGTCTTCTGCTTCTGTTACGTCGCAAGAGACGGTTAAGACACGTGTTGAAGATGCTAAAAAAGCTATTAATGACTTTAGTGCCGCACTTGATCAAGCAACAGGATCTTCCGTACCAGCAACTGCAGCACCAGGAGTATCGCCTACCCCAGAAGCGCCGGCTACGGCTGTAGCGCCAGTATCTACACCGCCAGTGACAGAAGCGCCAGCAGCACCTGTTGTACCAGAAGCCCCAGCGGCCACGTCAGCGGCGCCTGTAGCCCCAGAAGCATCTACACCGCCTGCGACAGAAATCCCAGCGGGAGAAGCGCCAGCAGCACCTGTAATAACACCAGCGCCAGCAGCACCTGTGGTCACAGAAGCCCCAGCGGCTACGCCAGCTACGCCTGTAGTGACACCAGCGCCAGTGGTTACGCCACCAGTGCTCGTTGTTCCAGCGGCTACGCCGTCAGTGCCTGTAACCCCAACAACAGCTCCTGTGGCTGTGCCAACGCCTTCACCGGCACCAGTGGTACCAGCTGCACCAGTAATTTCTACTCCAGCAGCGCCCGCTGCACCAGTAGTGCCTCCAGTGCCGGCAGCTGCATAAAAATAGGGTTTAAGAGCCCCTTTGTACAAAATTTAAAAACTACGCTACAGTAAGCCGCTTGAACGGTTTTTTGTAGCGTAGTTTTTCATTTGAGGCGTTGATAATGCAGTGTTTGTACTACCAAGGGTACCTGGTGCGCGAAAAAATTTGGCTTGTTGTTGGCTTGCTTCGCAATGAAGACCATGTCTGCTTTGAGCGAACAATTGATAAAAATACCAACCTGTTCGAGTTTTTTGTCCCGGCAAGCCAGGAAAAAATCTTCAATCATCTGATGGATTACTTCATCGCTAAAGAATATATTTTTGACCTTCAGCGCAAACCAAACCCGCTTCCAAAACCATAACGACGTATGAACTTATCGACCTAGTTGGCACTCAAGAAGAGTGCAATTCGTGCCACAATATCATCATGGGTGAGCATGGTTGCTAGGTCATTAATGCCAATGCCCTGGGCGTTGCCGGTTAAAATCAGCCGAATAGATCCCAGAATTTCTTTAGTCTTAAGTCCCTGCGCAAGGCCATCAGCTTTGATCGCGTTAATCATAGCGGTGGTATCATCAGCTTTGTAGTGCTTTTGTAGCAACGGGATCATGATATCACTCGCTTGTTGGCCAACTATGGCTACGAGGGAATCTTTGTTTATGGTCGGTGCTACAAACATAAAATCAAGAGCTTTGACCAGTTCCGGCAGGGTGTACACATCGCCTTTTACTTTGCTGATCAGATGAGTCAGTGTTGCGTCGTCAAGCGATGCGCTTGCAGTGTGAGTTGTATGCAGGAGTGGTTTAATGGTTGGGAGAAGCACACTTGCATCAAAGCGGTTGAGCCATTTATGGTTGAACCAGTTGAGTTTTTCAACATCGTAACGAATGCCACCAGTGTGGTGGATAGTATCAAAATTATAGTTTTGAATAAGCTCTTCAAGCGATTGGACCTCTTCGGCAAACGAGACGCCGACGGTTGCCATGTAGTTTAAAATGGCAATGGGTAGGTACCCCGCTTGTTTCAAATCCTCTAAGCTAAAGCCAAAATCACGCTTGGAGAGTTTTTCGCCTTGGACATTGCACATAATTTGAATATGCCAATAGATCGGTAGCGGTAGTGAAAAAGCGTCAAACAATGCGGCTTGTAATGCGGTGTTTGAGAGATGGTCTTCGCCGCGAATGACATGGGTAATAGCCATAAGCCAGTCGTCGACAAAGTTGGCAAACATAAAGGTACAGGTGCCGTC
This sequence comes from candidate division TM6 bacterium UASB124, assembly GCA_945872225.1. Classification (GTDB taxonomy): domain Bacteria; phylum Babelota; class Babeliae; order Babelales; family RVW-14; genus CAIKAH01. Next base: position 11,841 of record CAMBZK010000002.1, on the reverse strand, counting down.
TTGGCGGGTCAGCGCGAAATCGCTAAAATGTTTCATCTCAAAATGAATCTTGCCGCGAGCAATGTCATGAATCTCGATCGTTTGATCATAGTTCAGTTTAAAGCGCCAGATAAACGGTGTTGCTGCTTCAAGTTTGGCTTCGATTTTTTCATTATTCAAAAGGGTGCACGTACGGTCGTAGCGGGGTGGTTTGCCCATAGCGATCTGTTTTTGACGCTTGGCATCAAGCTCTTCGGGGGTGCAAAAACAGCGGTATACTTTGCCGTTGGCAATGAGCTTGTTAAGCTGCTCTTGGTATATGTGATCGCGCTCTGACTGGAGGTAGGGGCCATAATCGCCACCAGCAAGAGGGCCTTCTTGGTACGGTAGACTGAGCCACGCAAGGTCTTCAACAATTTTTGCGCGAGCGGCGTCAAGGTTACGTGCTGCGTCAGTATCTTCGATGCGAAGTACAAAAGTCCCAGCATGTTTTTTTGCAAAAATATAATTTAACAGCGCTACACGAACACTGCCCAGATGCATAAAACCAGTGGGCGATGGTGCAAAGCGAACACGTACCGGGGTTTTCATGAAACATTCCTGTGATCTTTTATGAATATGTACTCAAAGTTTTAGGTTAGTGTACAGTATGGGAAGGCAATTTAAAATAAGCAAAAAAGGTAGAAAGCATCGTCAAAAATAGCTAAAATGGTGCAAGCAATATATTCAATGTGTAAAGAAAAAGGATTTTAAAGATGTCTATCAGGAATAAGTTTAAAAATATTTTGGGAAATATTGGAAATACCCCGCTCATGCTCTTGGACTTTCCCGTAAAGCCAACTATTTTGGCAAAACTTGAAATGCTTAATCCTGGCGGCAGTTTAAAAGACCGTACTGCGTTACACATGGTTGAAACTGCTGAGCACGCTGGCAAGCTCAAACCAGGCGGCACTATTATTGAAGCTAGTTCAGGAAGCCAAGGTATTTCGCTCGCAATGGTTGGCAAGGTAAAAGGATATCGCGTTATCATTACCGTTCCAAATCGCACAGCATCAGAAAAAATTGCCGTGTTGCGCGCTTATGGTGCAGAGGTTTATGTTTGCCCAAATACTGATCGTCATGATGACCCACGCAATTACCATGCATTTGCAGAGCACCTTGTTCATACGATTCCTGGGGCGTTTATGCCAGACCAGTACTTCAATAAAGAGAATCCCCGTGCACACTACTTAAGCACAGGCCCAGAAATTTGGGAGCAGACAGAAGGTAAAATTACACACTTTGTTTGTGGCGCTGGTAGCTGCGGGATGATTTCTGGCGCTGGGCGCTATTTAAAAGAGCAAAATCCTGGCGTTAAGGTTATTGGGGTTGATGCTGCAACATCATCATACTCTTCCAAAGAGCCTAAGGCGTATAATGTTGAGGGTCTTGGGATCGATGTTATAAGTGATACGTTTGATGCAACAGCCTTTGATACGATGGCGACGATTACTGATACTGACGCGTTTTCTATGACTAAGCGCTTGGCGATGGAGCATGGTCTCCTGGTTGGCATTAGCACTGGGGCTGTCATGCATGTTGCTCTTGAGTATGCAAAAAACCTAACCGAAGATGACGTAATGGTCGTTATTTTTGGTGACTCAGGGCGCAATTATCTAAGCAAAGTATTTGTTGATGAAGTACGTAACGTAAAAAATGTTGAAGCAGCGCTTGAAAATGGCGTTGTGAGTCTTGCTGCAGAGTAAAGGGACTAATGCCACTGCTCAAAAAATTTGTGAAATACCAATCGCTTGGTAATGATTTTGTTATTTTTGACTGGTTAAAAAAGCCGGCAATTTTTATCCAAGCAGAGCTTATTGGTGGTGATTTTGGCTCGTTTGTACAAAAAACCTGTGATCGCCATTATGGCGTTGGCGCTGATGGTGTCTTAGTGATTACGACTGATACCCTCAGACGGCTGCCAACGCTGACGGTGTACAATGCTGATGGTAGTAAAGCTGAGAGTTGTTTAAATGGCTTGCGCTGTGTTGCGGATTATCTTTTTAAGGAACATAACTTTCCTGCTCGGTTTGAGATTATGCTTGGTGCAGGCATTATTGATTGCCTAGTCCAAAAAAATAGCGACGGGATGCTTGTTATTGTAACGCAGGTTGGCAGTGCTTCTATGCTTGGTAAAAAGAGCGTAACGACGGAGGCTGGGACCTTTGAAGGCATTGCATTTTCTGTCGGTAACCCTCATTTTTTTATTGAGCAACAGGTTACTTTGCCATGGCTTGCACAACATGGTAAAAGCATCGAAACACATGAACTGTTTCCACAAAAAACTAATGTTGAATTTTTCTGGGAAGAGCCGGAATTTTTTAGCCAGACAGGCATCAAGTCTTATGGCATGCATATTTACGAGCGAGGATGTGGTATAACGCTTGCTTGTAGCTCAGGAGCAGCTGCTTTTACAGGACTGTTGCGCTCAATGGGTAAAATTAACGACGATGAGCACATAAGCATTACTATGCCGGGTGGCAGGGTAATTGCTTGGCTTGATAGCAATGGGGTAATTAGTTTGCAAGCAACGGCACAAGAAGTTTTTTCCGGTGTGCTGAGTGAATAAAAAATAGGAGAGAAGGGTGATGATGGTGCCATGCAGTGTCCCCAAGACTATGGTTGAACGCTACAAGCAAAATCTTGCACAAGCAACGCACAACACACAGCGCCTCTTTTTATTTGCTGGCGATCAAAAAATTGAACATCTTAATGCGGATTTTCGAGGCACACCAGAGGCTCAGCTACCTGCGCACTTATTTGCGATCGCCAGCAAAGCGCGCATAGGTGTTTTTGCGACGCAGTTGGGTTTAATTGCACGTTATGGATCTGCTTATCCAACCATTCCCTATTTAGTCAAAATCAACGCCAAGACAAATTTAGTGGGCTTAGACATTGATGATCCCAACAGTTGTGATCTAGTTACCATTGATGACGTAATTCGCTTACGAGACCAAAGTAATCTTTCAATACTTGGCGTTGGGATGACTATTTATTTGGGTAGCCGTTACGAAGGCAGTATGCTTGCTCGCGCGGCGCGCTTAGTTCTCGATGCGCATCAGCATGGTTTGTTATGTGTGCTATGGGTTTACCCACGCGGTAAAGCTGTCAAAAATGAACGTTCAGAAGATATTATTGCGGGAGCTGCTGGCGTTGCACATGCGCTAGGCGCTGATTTTGTAAAAATAAACCCACCACTCACGGAGCATGGGGAGTTGTCCTCAAAGCTGTTACAACAGGCGGCGCAGGCGGCAGGTAACACAGGGGTGCTTTGCTCTGGTGGTAGTTTGATTGAAGCAACAGCATTTCTAAAAATATTGCACGAGCAGTTGCATATTGGTGGCACCGATGGCTCTGCTGTGGGCCGCAATATTTATCAAAAAAAACTGCCTGAAGCAATCGCTTTCTGCGATGCCATAGCAAGGCTTGTCTATGACAATGCTGACTTGGCTACGGCGCTACAAAAAATTATCTAGCGATACATAAAAAAGAGTTTTTTCTTGTGGGGAGGGAGCAATATGCTGAGTGCACGGTTAGCGGAGTACCTTAAATTTTTACGTAGTTTACTGGTGACGACATGGCGGCTTATTTGGGGAATGTGGCGCTTAACGCGTTTTCCTCAGCCTGCAATTACCATTTTTGGTGGTGCTCGTATTAAGCAAGATAGCCCCTTTGCCAACATTGCACGCGAGCTAGCAAAAATGCTTGCTGGCCACGGCTTTTCTATTATTACGGGCGGTGGGCCAGGGATAATGCAAGCGGCAAATGAGGGAGCAATTGACTGTTTGCGTGAGTGTCGCCTTGATGATGAAAAATGTCGCTACCGGATGGTTTCTGCTGGGGTAGGGTTGGTGCGGCTGAATAAAGAAACAGCGAATCCGTATGTGCAAGAAAATATTTTAATGGCACATTTTTTTGCACGTAAATGGTTGCTCGTACGTTACTCTGTTGGCTTTGTCGTATTTCCCGGAGGCTTTGGGACGTTTGATGAACTATTCGAAATTGTAACCTTAGTGCAATGCAACCGCATGGAAAAGGTTCCCATTGTACTGGTCAGTAGAGCATTTTGGGCACCACTAGAAGTCTGGATTGATTCACAAATTATGCCGCATGGTTTGATCAGTGAAGAAGATAAAAACATTATCTCTATTGTCGATACACCTGAAGAGGCGTTTCATATATTGCAACTTCATTGTAGCCACAAAGAAGAATCGAATACGTACGACCCAGAGGCGAAAAAATAAAGACGGCATTACCTTTTTAAAGCCTCTTTCCGTTGATCCGCCTGTGTGAGCTTGCGGTTTTTCTTCGCTTTTTCTAGTGACTCATGAACTTTGTAATAAGGATCCAAGTTTAGATTGACCGTTTTTGGCCTAGAGCGACCATACGTAAAGTCGTCAATTGGACGCAAAACGCCTTGTGCTGCATCAGCAAGCTTGCCTCTAATGGTTTGATGCGTTGGTTTAAAGTAAAAGCGTTGAATGGGATCCTTGTCTTTAGCATAGGAATCTGTTTTCATGATTTGGTATTTGGCATAATCTAATTTCAATTGGGTATACTCATCAATATTGCTATCAAACTGGGGCTTCATAACGCTTGGTCGTATAAAAACATACAGATTTGTTTCTACCTTTGTTTTACTTTTTGATTTAAAGAGAGACCCAAGAATTGGAATATCGCTTAAAAGAGGCGTTTTATAGGCGTCTTCTTTCAAAGCACTTTTTTTCAACCCTCCAAGGACCAAGACCTCTCCTGTTGCCATAGAGGTTTTTGTTTTAATATATCGTTGTGTTGTGTCAGCACCGTTTTCAGCGGAATCTTGAAAGTCATTTGCGGTGACTTCAATAGTAAGATCAATATTGCCCGATAAATTGATACAGGGGGTAATTTTAGCTTCGATTTTTGCCACAACCGGTTCAAATTTTTGCACGAGAGCGGTTAAGTTTCCTTTGTCGATCCCACCACGAACTAAGCGCGATTCGTCAATACTCACTACACACTCTTGATTGTTATTCACAATTTGGAATGGTTGAGAGATGACCTGAGAGTTGTCTATGTTAAACGTTGCTCGAATGAGGCCCCAGATATTATTGGGGCTCCCCAAGGAAACAAAGGTTGAGGAGCTTTTTTCAGCACTATCTTTAGCAGATGCAAGATAGCTGGTAGCAGGGGCATCCGGGTTTGTTAAGCGAGATGTAGCGCTATCGAGATTTAAAAATTCAGCATTTATGCCACTTCTTAGAGGCTTTCCCTTCAGGTTAAAAATTTGTGTGCCCAGGTTGCGAATTTGATTGATGGTGACATCGACAATCATCGCTTCAATTGCTACTTGTGGCTGTGGTTTGTCTAATTTATCAATAAAGCTTTCTAGCCTTTGCCAATCATCATTATTTGCTGCAACAATCAATCGGTTTCCACTCCCGCGACTACCAGCACTTCCGTCATCATCTTGCTCAGCAGAAATAATAACGTCTTCAAATACTTTTAAACCATCTTCTGCGACAAGACTTTTATCAGTAGCATTTTTTGGAGGGTGTACAATGTCTTCTAAGATGGGTTTGATATCTTGAGCTTTAACATAAAGCAGCTCTTTGATATGTAGCCGTGATGACGCATTTTGGATCGGGGTATCAATATGTTCAGCAATAAATTTCTTAATACGATTGATATTTTTTTGTGTACCAAGAAGAATTATTTTATTGCGAATCGGCTCAGCAATAATTTTTGTTTGATTTGAAAAATAGGTTGCTTCGCGCTGTGATGCTATTCCTGAAAATCGAATGATCCTATCTTGTTGTGTCTCACCAGCATTACCCGAAATATCACTAAAAACTTTCTTGACGTAATCAGCGCTAGTGTAGGTGAGTGGTATAATTTCTATTGCTTCCCGCAGGCCCCCTAGGTCTAATTCTTTAATAATTTTAAAGGCGGCTTTGATATTGAGGCTTGTATCTTTAATAACCAAAGAATTAAGGTCTTTATTGTCTATGAGGTTTTTGCTATCAACCATTTTTTCTAAGATGCCGCGCGCGGTGTCAGTTTTCATATTTTTTAGAAAATAGACATAACGAATGACGGTATCATTATCGGGAAGGTTTTCTGGCTCTGTTCCATTGTATGACGAATATACGGGCAAGACTTCCTGTCCATTATTGGCAGAGGGGATAACACGATACATGTTTGGCCCTTTGACCAGGCTGAAGCCATTGGCCTCCATCAGGGTAAGAAGAACATCCCATGCTTGTTCAATGGTCATGGCATTTCTGGTGCTTAAACTTACCTTAACTCCCTCAAGATCTTTATGAGGCAAAATATTAATTTTTTTCTGCTCGCCAAGATAGTTTAGCACGCTAGAAAGCGCAGCTCCTTCAAAATTCAGGTAAATCGATGCCTCTGATTTAGCGGCAGGATCTTTCACGTCAAGCATTTGACTTGCTTGCGTGACGACGGTGTCTTCAGCAGTAAGTAATGACGCGGCGGCATTGCGATCATTTGATTCAGCAATAGGGCTTGTGGTTGATGATGATGCATCAATGACCACATTGGGTGCTGCTGTGTATAACGCAGTAGGAGCGAAGGAAGCAAGGCTGAAAAAAAGAAAGAAAAATAGTATCATGTACGCGGCCCTTGTTACTCTAAGCTTGATTTATAGCATTTAGTTGCAATGGTCATAGAAACCGCAATTTTTTTATTGGCACTTTTTTTAATTTGCAACTCTTTAAGATAAACAATTTCTTCTTTATTAAGTGCGTCGAGCAGCTTAACTAATTTATCCGAAGTAAGCTCCTTGAAGCTTGCTGATAGAATCATCTCATCAAATATATCGCTGACATGTTCCGGACGCGTTGCCCAGCCGGGCTCAGCTGCTAGGCTTTGATCTCGACAAAATTGTTCGAAAAAGGCTTGAATAGAAAATCCCCTTTTTTGATCGAGGAGTTGTTTAAGGCGTTGTTCATCTTTGGTGAGACTGTTGTTGTTAGCGATAATATGGCAACCCTTAACAGCTAGATTATTCAGTGCTCGTAAACGAAGAATGAGGCTATTTTTATTACTTTGAAGATAATATAAAAGGCTACTAGTAATAAGTATAACGCCAGCAAAAAAACCAAGTACGTGAAGCCTAAAATGACGCCGGTCAAGCGTCTCGATGTATGCCACTATTTTATTTAACGCTTCCATATTACTCGTCTCTCTGTGTCATATTGACGCTAAAATTAACCCCACCTTCAGGTGCAGAATTTTCATCATAATCAACAACTTTAAATGATCGTGACTCTTTGAATCGTGCGAGCAAGCCACTCCAATCAACGAAATGATCACCGGTTCTTGATTTAAATAAGCCATCAATTTCTAACTTAGGCTTACCATCATCTTTTGTGGAAATCGAAATTTCTTTAATGGTCACATCAAATTGCTTTTTATTGATAATTATAGTGAGTTGAAGCCAAATTTCGAGCGCGTTCATACGTGCTCGTGTGAATGGTGCCCATAAATCACTTTTTTCGCGCACAAATCGTTCAGCGTCACGAATGACCTTTTCCAGTGTAGGTTTTTTAGGGAACTTATCCTTGGGGAATATATTTTCCGCTTTAAAACGCGTGATTTCCCGTTGTTCAATAGTTGCTATTTCATTTTGTAAATCACGTAAATCGAGATAACCCTTAATGCCGATAATTAAAAATAAAAAAAGTGTGATACAGCAGGCAACAATCAACTGTTTTTTAGCAAGACTTTTTTGATGGAAAACAAATGATTTACGTCGCAGGTCAAAATCATATTGCATAGGGTGTATAATTGCTGTCCCTAGAGCATAGGTAAATGGGGTCCATGTCAACGGCTCTTGGGGTAATTTATTGACTATGCTTTTTTGGGAGGTGATCTTTTTTGGGTCAACTATGGCACAAGGTATTTGCATCGTAGCGCTACAAAAATCGACAAAACCTTTAACTTTTTGCAGTGATCCGGTAAGCCATATGCAGCTAATTTCTTCACTGAGTGCTAATTTGATGCTAAATGAGTTTAGGGTAAATTGAATGTCGTTGATAAGCAACGCAAAATGCTCTAAAGCACTTCGATTGATTGCTTCGCCACCAAGAGCATTGATCCCAAGCTGAGATAATTTTAATTCTAATTCTTCAAGTGGTGTTTGTGTTTCTTCTGAAATTTGTTTTAAGACACTTATTAAGCCCCGTGGCAAGTGTCTTGTAAGCCTTAGCTCCCCATTACTAATCAAAGCTATGCGCACGGTATGAAGGCCAAGATCAACAAGCGCGACGGTTTGCGCGTGATCTTGTTGCTGTGCAAAGAGGCCATACTCAGCAAATAAGTCAATGGTAATGCTTGTTGGGTTAATGCCAGCGGCACTAAAAAGGTCAAGGTAATCTGCTAGGTCTTGGTTACGCACAGCAGCAACGAGGAGCTGGGAAGTTTGGTTTGTGGTATCAACTTTTGTGATAATAAAATCGATAACGGCATCTTTTGAAGCAAAGGGGAGCATTGACTCGATTTCATATTCAAGCACCATGCGGATTTTTTCTGGATCAATAAAATGCAATACGATTTCTTTGAACACGACCAATGACGAAGGTAGCGCTATGCGGATTTGTTGATAATGCTTTATGTGTGTAGCAGCCGTTATGAGTGCTGCAATGACACGCTCTTTATGAGTTTCTGCGGCGCCTGTTGCAAGAGGGATCTCGGTGAGCGATTCTATAATAGTTTTATGACCTTTTGCATACACCCCTGCAAGCCTGACCGCATCATCTTGAATAGTTATGCCAATGATACGTTCTGCAAGAATGCGTCGCGAGCCAATACGATTAGGTAAAAAAAGTGACCTTAGCATGTCTTAACCTCCCCGCAGCAATGCAGGTTCCCTGCTGCTATTTTGTACACTTGCAGGGCTAGCTGATAAAAACTCTTTCAGGCTATTGCGCTTGCGTGGATCAATAATAAGAGACGCAGATGGTTCTTGCGTTGGTAGCATAATAACGGGCTCTATGGCGGTTTGTTGCACAGGGGCTTCTTGGAGTGGTTGAGCAAACAATCGGCGTAGCTCTTGTCGTTGCTTTTGAAGAGAATCTTGGCTTTCAATGACAGGGGTAGAAATTACTGGTTGCGCTTCTATCGTTGTTGGCTTTGGAGGCAAGGCGATTGGTGTTGGCTCTGCCGAAACAATTTCTTTTGGCAGAGCTTCTGGGGCTGGGGCACTAGGAGCTTCTTGAACTAGCTGCGGCGTACTTTCTATCGGTGCTAAGGTAGTTAAAAAGTCCTGTGATGCTTGCTGGGCTGGCTCATCAGGTGCTTCATCAATAGCACTGCGATAGAAGAGATCATTTTTTATATCTACTGTTGTTGGTTGGTATCGTGCGTTTGCAAAATCGATAACTTTATGAGAATAATTTTCTTTCTCCGCATTGAAATACCAATTATGGACTGGGTCCAGTGTACGCTTGGTTTCAACAGCACCTTCGATATCTGCAGTTGCTTGATGCAATTTCATCTTAGTATAAAGATTCATGCCTGGTGCTTCGCGTGGTTTTACGATGGTTGGCGCCAAAAAGATAAAAATATATTGCTTAGAAATAGTGCGTGACTGGCTCTTAAAGAACCAACCAAGAAGAGGAATTTTGCCTAAAATGGGGGTCTCTTGCTTGCTTTCACTAACCTTTGTTTTAATGAAGCCTCCGAGCGCTAATACTTGTCCGTCGGTAATCGTGACCTTTGAGTTTAGTTGTTGGGTTGTCGTGTTTTTACCTTGTGTGTCACTAAAATCAGTAATCTTAACATTCACATCTAATCTGATAACACCATCAAGATTTATTTGCGGGGTTATTTCAACCGTTGTATTTGCTGGGACATCTTTGAAGCTTTCTACCTTGCTATCGCCAGTACCTTGTGTTTCATAGGCAACACGTTTTGTTGAGCCAACAGTTATTATACCCTTTGTTTTATTGGCAATGGTTATAAATGGCTGCTCTAAAACAGAGCCACTTTTTTCTGTTTTAAGAGCATTGAAAGCAGCCCAAGCTTTGTTTTTACCGATAGATATTATAGTACTCCCTGCTTCGGTTGCGATTTGTCCAAGCATATTGCCAAGCAGGCTGATTGGTGTTTCACCAGAAGACATTTCTAACGCAGGGCTTGTCCCGAGTGAGGCAGATTGAAAATCGATATTTTTGCCTATTTGACCATGCTTTTTATTGCGTATTGCACCACCAAGAAATTTGGTATCGTCGTCGGTGATACTGACAATCATACTTTCAATAGCAACTTGGGGTTGCGGCTTATCTAAATCTATTATTGTTTTCTTAACGAGCTCCCAGTCTTGCTTGTCGGGGCAATTGGCGATCAGGCGATTGCCATCTTTGTCGACATTGAAAGTCATATTCTTGAAGTATTTTACACCGCCACGGATGCCGCCATATTTACCAGCAACTTGTCCCGTTGCGGATTCTGGTTGGGCGGTGACTTGTTTTAAAATCTCCATAACTTGCTTGGCATCAATATGTTGTAGCTCGTAAATGTATAACGGTGATCGAGCGGTTTTAAGCTCTGTGTCGATGTGATTAGTAATAAAATTAATTACTTTATCGATGGACTTTCTTGTTCCAAGTAAAATGAGAGAGTTGCTGCGCTCTTCAGTTATAATTCGCGTAGTTGGCGAGAAATATTCAGTACTGCCCTCAGTTGTTTTGCCAAGCAGGCGAGCTAGTGGATTAGTTTCTGGTTTTCTAATGAGTGAGTCAAGCAAGGCTTTTACATCAGCAGCATTAACGCGTTTCAGTCGTACAACGGAAACGTCTTCGGGCATGCCCATACTATCAAGTTCATGAAGCAACTTAGCAGCAGAGCGAATATTAAGTGCTTTGTCGGTAATGACAAATGCATTCATTTCTTTATTTTCATAAATGGCATTTGGCTGACTGAGCATACTTTCAAGGAGTGGCTGTATGTCAGTTGTTGGAATGTTCGACAAGAAAAAAACATACCGAATGGTTAAATCATTCTCAGGTAGCTTATCATACGGCGTATTAATAAAAGCCGGCAAAGGCTGTTGGATTTTTTTATCTTTAGGAACTACTTTGTGCACAAGACCAGCTTGCACAATACTGAAGCCAGCCATCTCAAGAACTGTTATGAACACATTCCAGGCGCCAGTAACTGACAAGGGTTCGCGGATAGTAAGTGATACTTTTGAACCCTCTACTGATTTATCCGGCAAGATGTTGAGTTTTTTTAACTCTGCAATGTAATCAATAAAGTTTGCCAGCTCTGTATTTTCAAAATTAAGGTAAATATCTTTTTTTTCCTCAATGACTTTAGCAGCTGGTTCTGTAGTAGCTAGGGTGGCATCAGAAGCAGGCATGGTTTTTTCGCCAGGAGCTAATGACGCGGCATTTTCTTGTGGTACATGAGGAATTGTTACTGTTGGCATTGCAGGCGTTGTTGCAGTGCCTAGTGCTGATTGTGCTATCTGCGGAATGTCTGGAGCTTCTGCGTGCAATGCTATAGTCGTACCAAGCCATAGAATGCTTAGCAACGACACACGTAAGAGCCTATAAATTAGTACCATTATACTTCTTTTCCCTCATTTTCAAGCGATTTAAACGGGACCTTGTTGGTGTAACCGTTGATGCAGTCCATCAAGAATGCGGCGCCTAATTTCCATCATGGTTTGCTGATTTTTTTGATGATTTACATGTTGGTGTTCAAAATCACGAACGGTAGCTTCTCGTTGTTGAACGCGATTCATCTTCATTGTTTCTTCAGGAGTTGGTTTTTCTGTAGCATAACGGACTCCTGGAAACATTGATTTGCGAG
>CAMBZK010000001.1 GCA_945872225.1 candidate division TM6 bacterium UASB124 | reverse complement strand
TGGATTTTTGGCACTCCAGCACCGGCAAAGAGTACAACCAAAGTCGTTATGAGGCCGTCAGTCGCGTGCGCACAGAGACCAGCCTCGAGCACGTTATCGCCAGCATCAAGGCTGAAACGGGCCTCGATCCGATCATACTGACAACCAGCGCCAAAACAATGCCTCATTGTCAAACAATCGATTTTGCTAGCCAGGGCACCGTCTGGCAGCACAATCGCCCTGTCATCTTGCTCTTTGGCACCGCCCAAGGACTTGCTGACGAGGTCATTGAAAAAAGTGATTACTTGCTCGTTCCAGTCGAAGGAATGACCAACTACAACCACCTATCGGTGCGATCAGCAATGGCTATTATTCTGGATCGTTGGCTTGGACTGCAGCCACGGCTCAGAGAACGTGATCTTAGTATTGCCAAGAGGCAGAAATAATTTTATAATGGGTCTCCCAGAAACTTGCTATTTTACAAGAGGATTTCATGAAAGCTCGTGGTTTAACCAAAGAAACAATTTTGAATATCGGTATCACCGAACGCAACTTCCCTGCTTTCAAAGTGGGCGATACCCTTGAAATTTCGCAAACCATTAAAGATGGCGATAAAGAACGTACACAGCTATTTGCTGGTGACGTTATTGCTATGCACAAAAATGGCATTTCTTCAACGGTAACGGTTCGTCGTATCGGCGCTAACGGTATTGGTGTTGAGAAAATTTTCCCTTACTACACACCAAATGTGACCAACATTCGTGTAGTTAAGCATGGTATAGCTCGTCGTGCTAAGTTGTTCTACCTCAGAGATCGCGTGGGTAATGCTGCTCGTATCGAAGAGCGTATTTTGACCAAAGCTCAAAAAGCTGCAAACAAAGAAGCTAATGATCTTCGTGCTGCAGCAAAAGCTGCATAAATTTTTAGCTCAATCAAGTTTCAAAGCGTTAAGCCGCAGTGCCTTTGTTGCACTCGGCCTAACGCTTTTTTTTTCTAGTTGTAGCAAGCACCAATCTATTGCTGAGCATGCAACAACAACACTACACCTTGGCAGTGCTAAACATTTTGATATCCCGCAACCTGTTGGTTTTACTGCAAGCACGAAGCAAGCAGGCCTTGCTGGTGACTACTTGCTCTACACTGGTTTATTAAGCCGCCCTAAAGTTATTGATTTTTATCTGCACACAATGGAAAGCAATGGCTGGGAGATTCAAAATTTCTCTAATCAGTTTGAAGGCTTGCTTATCTGCACAAAACCAAATAAAGCATGCAGCATCTCAATTCGTAGTGAAAAAAATACAACCGTGCACGTTTTTGTTAAGCAGCTGGTAATGGCGCCATGATCAACGAATCAATGCTATTTTTTCTCAGTGCTAGTTTCCTCATTACGCTTGCACTGATTGTTGCTAGCATAGTATTTTTCATGTGTATCAAATACATCGGTCACAGAGCCGGCATTCATACTGCCCCCGATTCTTTGCTTCAACGACTCTATAAGTAACAGTGGCTACTTCCTTCTCCACGGCCACCTACTTTGTACATATTGCACGACCGCTATGCGTATTTTTTGTACAGCTTCTGGACCAAGTAGTAATCCCAACCCCAGCAGCAAAATGGGAATGCCAGGAATGATCGGAAGCACTAAACCTGCAATGCCAACAACTACACAAACAGCACCAGCCAATAGTACAAGAAATGATTTTATATGGCGCCGCATATTGCCCCTTTTTGCTAAAGTATTAAAGGATTTCGCAGTGATGACACAATCACCTCTCACAACCTACCGTAAACTTTGTACAGAATTTTATGACCTCGAACCGCATAAAGATAGCATGCAAGCTTTAACTTTTTATATGGATTATGCTCAGCAGGCCAATGGTCCCATTTTAGAGCCTATGTGCGGCACTGGGCGTTTTTTACTTCCCATACTGAATGCTGGGTTTGAGATTGAAGGCTTTGACGCCTCTCCCTATATGCTTGAAGCACTCCGTGAAAAATATGCACCAAATGCGGCCCCCGTCTGGCAGGAGTTTGTACAACAATTAAATTCGCCTAAAAAATACGCCCTCATTTTTATTCCGTATGGCTCATTCGGCCTCATAACTAATCACGAAGATATTATACGGAGCCTTGCCATTTTGCACAACCATCTTGCCCCTGGTGGCAGGCTCATTATGGAAATTGAAACAGTTGCATCAGTACCACAACCCTGTGGCATTTGGCGCCGTGGTGTACATATGCGCGCTGATGGTTCTCGCCTAGGACTAAGTACACTCTCGTCGTACAATGAACAAACACAACTTTTTAGCGCACTGTGCCGATATGAATCAATACTCGTAGACGGAACTATTGTTGCCACAGAAACAGAAGATTACCAGCAGTACTTGTACCACTTTGATGAAATGGATAGATTGCTCGAGCCTTTTGGATTTTCTTGCATAGAAAAATACACCCGGTATACCAAGCAACCAGCTAACAATCACAATGCACCATTACTTATTTACGAATGCGTAAAATAAGCTGCTAAAAAAACAATCCGCGCACTGCTTCAAACAGCGCTTTAAAAACGCCAATAACAGCAATGAGCAAATCGTTTACTGCACGCAAAATTGTTTTTTGCTCCATAGCTCCGGTCTGTTTTTCAAGCAAAATTTCTTTTTTCTCTACCTGTTGGTCATGAGCCTCAAGAACTTTAACGGCACCCGGTACATAAGGACGAGATCCACCCGCTTTGTGCCCATGATGAGCATGGGTAGTACTCGTGCTATGCATATCAAAAAGGTGATCAATGTGTTTTGCAACCACAACATCACTGTGCTCTCCTGATGTCTTTTCCAAGCGTACGAGCTGATCAATTTTCCCCAAAAACCAAGCCTTTTCATCTTTGGTTGTTTTCTCAATCCCACAAATTACTAACTTTACCGGCATCAAAAGGCCATCAGTAACCGTGCCATCAACATTTGTTTTTTCTACAACGCAAAGCTCTTTCCCAGGATATCGCACACTTTTATATTCTTGCTGCTTAATTTTAATCTTTTGCGTATAGGCAAGGTGAATTGCCGTCACTGAGTCATTATCTTCGCGGCAAATCCCACTAACGGCAGTACTCCCCCAAAAGGACACATTAGTCAACTCGGTAGTCGTATTTTCATCACGAACGGCAAATGCAAGTGACTCTTCTCCAATTTCTAGCGGTACAAATTTCGGCGCCGAAAGTCCCAGTGGTTGAGCTTGATCTCCCAAGCCAAAACAGGTTGCCAGGCGCAAACAGAGCGCCACCGTCATGACTATACTTTTATTACCATTCATGCCAACTCCTTGCCTTTATGTTACTGATTATTGAAGCTAGCGTATCAAAGCCAACGCTAGTAACTCAAGCCTTCATATGCAGTATATTGCCAGATTGAATTAATTGCGTTTTTGTAATTTTTGTGCTATAAATAACCACGCTACATCAAATCATCTCATGCAAAATATGTTAGGACCATAGCAATGATGTATATATTCCTTAGTATCATACTCTTAAGCGCAAGTTATACCACTGTATACGCCGTAAATCCCTCAACTGAAAAACAACCACAAGCAACAACTGCAGAAAACCCTTCTGGTCACAACGCTAGCTCAACAAAAATTACGCTACCCACGGAAGCAGAGCTCTCCCTTGATGGTTATGATAAAAACAGTGATGCCGTTGAATCAAAAGTTATATTACCGATGGAAACCGAACTCTCACTCAAAAAACTAGCCATGATTTATAAAAAATTGTTGCATGATCAAGATGCTGTCCATAGAGAACATTTTGAAGATAAAAATTTAGCAACAGAAGTCAGCAGAGTAATCGAAGAGCGACTTAACACCGTAAGAAGCATATTAGAACATGAAGCTCCTGAGCTGGCAGCAGAGGTTGAAGAAGAGTATGCCAAACCTGAACGTATGCTCATAATTTACAGCGGAGTGGCCGTTGCCGTCATCGGCATTGGCATCTTGGCGCTGTTTTCTTATGATTCAAACACAAAAACATGGGGAAGACCACGGCTTATTAATGCCACAACATCACTTACTTCAGCAAAAAATGCTTTCGTAGATATTTTTACGAGTGATGACCAACCAGAGACTGGCGCATAAAACGATGGAAACAAACGCCACTCAAGATACCATTGATCTTATTGCTCAGCACTGGGGCCTTGACCACATTTCGTTATACTATTCATTTCAACAACGACGTGTTTTTACCGCCATCATGACTGAAACCAATTCTCCCGTCATGGTAAAGCTTAGTACCGATGAACGCACACTGCACCATGAAATTATTGCGCTGAAAACGTTTCAAGGACATGGTTGCGTAAATTTACTAGACACCGCACCTGCGCTTGGTGCCATTCTCTTAGAGCGCTTGCTCCCTGGGCAATCACTTGAAACGCTTTTTCCAGCGCATGATGCTCAAACGATCACGCATGCCGCCAAAGTAATGCATCTGCTGCATGGCGCACCAGTACCAACGGATCAAAGTCTCCCAACATTGGCTGAATGGTTTGATCGGTTGCTTCACGCACCGTCACCCCTTCTGCCACCAACGTTAGTTGCAACAGCACAACGGATTACCAAAGAGTTATTTGCAACGATGGCTCCTGTGGTACTGCTCCACGGTGACCTTCATCACAATAATATTTTGGCCTCAGGTGATAATTGGGTAGCGATAGATCCTCACGGTGTTATGGGCGAGCCGCTTTATGAAGTTGGCGCTTTTATTCGTAACCCCATCACACCACTACTGCAACAAGACAATCCCGTAGACATTATAGCCCAGCGGCTCGATGCTTTTGCCCAGCTTATGCATGCACCACGGGAACGTGTTGCCGCTTGGAGCTTTGTGCAAGCAGTGCTAGCCGCGCAATGGGCCACTGAAGATGATGGCGACCCGTTACCATGGCTAGCCGTGGCAACTATTTTAGAACGCGAGACAACAAGCGAAAACGTCGGCTAATATATCTGTTTTTTTTATTTTCTAATCAATCACAGCAAGAAGGTCTTTAACAGCCTCATGGACTGGTTTTTTAATCAAAGCACCGGCTGCACGCACGTGTCCGCCACCGCCAAACAGACCAGCAATCTTATTAACGTCACGCGTTTTAGAACGCAGCGAAACCTTGGTATTGCCTTGTTCGCTTTCATACAGGGTAATCGTCGTCTCAATCGGTGAAGCTTCAGCAATAAAATTATTAAGCCCAACCAAGGCGCTCATATCAAGGCCACGAGCCTTGAGTTCATCTTGCGTCACCGTCAGCCACAACACCTGTTTTTGCTCATCCATTCCAACCTTCTGTAACATTTCACCCCAGAATGGCAAGAAGCGAGGACTCTGCTGCGCCAACAATTCACGCGAAAGAGCAAACATGTTCACACCATGCTCAATGCACGCTGCTGCGGTTGTAAGGGAACGAACAGTAGTATTTTGTGTGTGGAAAACTTGCGTATCATACAAAATGCCGAATAAAAGGCATTCAGCTACGTAGGCATCAACACGCTCTGGGCACCAGGTCATCAGCAGATGAAAAAGCTCCTCACAGGTGCTTGCCGACTCAGGGTTAACGATATTTGCGATCCCTTTGAGCGCATTGCTGATGTGATGATCTATGTTAATCAGGGGTATTTGTCTAAAACCTTCAGGAAAATACAATCTTTCATAATTTGCCGTATCACAAGCAATCAGAAGATCAGGGTCTATGGTGTGGCTTGCAATCCGCACATCAAGCGGCTGGCGGCGCAAAGAAGACTCGTCAGGAGAGGGATAGATCGTCTGGACGACCTTTCCCATGCCGCGCAGTACGTGATCAAGCGCCGTACAGGACGAAATGCCATCAGCATCTGGCTTTTGATGGGTTAAAAGAATTATTTTTTTTGCCTCTTGGATTGCTTGCCATGCACGATTTATTGACACGTAGAAAACTCCCTGGTAAAAAACATAGTCGATAACTGAGTAGCTTCACTCTTTTGTTGCAGCATGTCAATTAACATTTCACTTGGTAACCATTTTGTAATTTATCCTCTTTGGCTGATGACAATTAGTGCCTGTTTGACAACATTACGTACTTCTCGTAATCTGAGTCTATCATAGAGATAAATGTACATTGGACAAACGTATGCAAGTAAATAGTAACTCAAAATTCTAATAGCATTAACACGCTGCGTGCAGTGGCGCGTAGTGTGAAAGGCACAGAGATGATTACAAATATTGATCAGGCGCGGAAAAAAGAGTCCGCCCTCCATAAGGTTCGAACCTATAGCGAGCTTGTTGAGTATTTGGATGGGCTTAAGCCTTACGAATACAGCGAAGCTTCAGTGCTCCGTATGCAAGCGCTTGATAAAGCACTCGGCATGCCTTCAGCAAATCGTGACATGATTGTTGTTGGTGGTACCAATGGCAAGAGCATTTCTCTCCACTTTGCAGCAAAACTGCTTCGTGAAGAAGGCTTTTCAGTTGCTGTAGCATTCTCATCACACATCCTGACCTACAACGAGCGGATGCAAGTACAACTTGAATCTGTTAGCAATAAGACATTTACTGATGTTGTAAACGAAGTCATCGCTGCTGCTGATGCTAATAAAATTCAAGCAACCGCTTATGAATTGGTGCTTATCGCAACTGTTCTGCAAGCTAAGCATGAAAACAGTGATGTAGCACTCTTAGAAGTTGCTTATGGTGGCAGACTTGATGCAGCCGCATACTTCTCTCCAAAACTTGCTTCGATTACCCGTATCGCTGAAGACGGCCGTGGCCTGCTTGGCGAAGACCTTGATGCTGTTGCTTTTGAAATGCTTGGCATGGTTAAGGCTGACTGCTGGTTCATTTCAGCAGAACAGAGCAAGATCCGTTTACAAAAGATGAAAAACTGGTGCGATGAGCATCATGTTAAATGGGCAATGCCTATCCGTAAATTGGCTACCCTCCCTTACATGTATGAGCAGCTCTATGGCCGCGTAGCCTCTTTGGGTGAGCGCCTTGCTCAGATTTATGTTGAAGATATTAAAGGCAAGTTCTCACCGTTCTTGCGTGGTAACTTGTTGGCTACCCAAAAGGGCCAACGTGGTCGCCCAACCTTGGAAGCAAAACGCCAAGCAGAACTTAACCCAATCAAGACCTTAAAGCATTTCTGGGCTGATCAGTTTGATTTGCTTCATGGACGCTTTGAGCACCTTGATAAAGAAAATCCAAGCATCCTGCTTGATAATGCAAACAACCTTGATGCATTTATGAACCTGTTCTTGGGCATCCGCTTACTTCATTACCAAAAACCTCTGAAAGGCTTGGTTCTGATTCTTGGCTTGCCTAAAGCAGTCAACGCTATGGAAGCTATCAAGATTATGCGCTACTTGCTCAAAAAGGTAAGCGGCCAAATCACCTTCGTAGCACTTCCTGGCGAGATTCCTTGCCATGACCCACAAGACCTTGCAATGATGGCAAAAGAGCTTAACGTTAAAGTTAAAGCTGCTGCATCACTTGATGAGGCCTTGACTCAAGCTAAGCTTGCTGTTGACGAACGTGATGGCTTGATTGCTATTGCTGGTTCAACCGGCTTAGTAAGCGAATACTGGAACTTGCGTGGCATTAAAAAGTTTTAATTGCCTGCTCGATTAGTTAGCTATTAAAAAGGCGGGGATGCGATTATGGCATCCCCGCCTTTTTTGTTACCTCAGTACCTTGCTGTAGCCTGACCAACACGTACGCCATTGCTGCAATAAATTGGCGGCTCAACTACCTGCACTGGAGCTCCTACAGCCGGTTGCGCTTCTACTGCTTTAGCTGGCGGTGTTGGAGTAGACCCCACTGGCGCCATCAGATTAGACACTTCTTTTGTTTTCACAGTTTGCTGTGGCGGTGATTTTTGGACTTTCCAAAAGCTTACAACATCACTCTTTTTGCAGCATACTTATCGAATTCTTCTTTAGTAAAAACAGCCGGACTATACGGTATAGCTAAGCCAAATAACGCTTCAAAACGAACGTATCCTCTTTTGCTCGCTTTTTTTCCTGATGATTCAACAAAACAATAAGCACGTCAAAAGAACTTTCTTCATTGGGCCTCCCCCCAGGCATAATCCCCGTAAAGATAAATCACCAACGGATTATACACTTTCACCAACCGTCTAATTGCTTCGTCAATTGTACTTTGTAGTATCATCATTTTCCTTTGCTCGCAGCCCCCTGAATTTTTTTTGCTTGTATCTCGGATGCCAGCCTAGCGCAAGTGGTTGCCTAGGGCAAAAATACAAAATAAAATTCTACCCATAGTTTATTGCTTCACAAAAACAATTTTGTTAGCATAAAAACGTTATCAGCTAATTTCTTACTAGAAAGATCTCGTCCATGAAAATGATCTGCCGCAAGTGCAAAAGAATGATGACTCATGCAGGTTTTTTAGCAATGGCGGCAGCGTATTTCGTTCAAAATCTAGGGCCCTTGGCTATGGAATGTGGCATAAAAGCAGTTACCTGTTACCTTCAAAGTTTAACGCGAAGTGGCTGGGACGAAGGAATGGCTACATTTGCCAATGCTTTTAATATTCAATGCGAAGAGTGCAAGTCAGTATCGTGTTGGGATGCTGCACCAGAAGAGATGCCTGTTGAAACTAAGAATAATGATGTAATCACTTTTTAGAAAAGTAGCCAGGAGGGGGAGAGAATGAAAATCTTAGGGCAAGTATTGGTATGTTTTTTGCTGCTTCAGGCACAGGATTGTGTCGGCAGCCCTCTTACAATGGCAACACGTGTTGCAGATATTGTTATTACCATAATCAAACTCGATCCAGCGGTAAAGCAATATGCTCCAGCAGGCAAAGAAGAAACCATTTTTAAATGTTCTGGGTGTTCTAGCTCGTGTGGGATGGTAGGCATTATCGGGATGCTTGCAGGCTATGCCCTGAAGAATGTTGATGATGATCATTGCTATCAAATCGCCAAACAAAAATTAGACGAGTCATTTGCAACACTACAAGGATCTCCCAAAGAAATTGAAGCTTTTATAACATCTACCATAGAAGCGGTTTCTTATAAATGCCCAGAGTGCAATAATAGCCTCTGGCAAGTAGCAATCAGAAACAACAACTAATCTCACGTGCACATAAAAAAATGCGGCCCCACACTCAAAAAGAGTGCAGTGCCGCATGGCTACAGAATCAAATAAATAGGTTATAGCATAACCCCGCTGCTATGCTTCATCTTTGATAGTGATTGCGCCTGCCCCTGCATCACAATCATTTCTCGATCAATAGAAGCCAAATAATCCATCATTGGCTGGGCATATTTTGGATGGCGCAAAGCCATATCAATATTTGCCTTCAGCAACCCAAGGGGGGTCCCAACGTCATAGCGTGTGCCCTGAATTTTATACGCAAAAACTTTTTCACCAGAAAGTAGCAATGCCTGAATCGCATCAGTCAATTGAATCTCACCATTGACGCCAGCGTTAAGCTCTTCGAGCGCATTAAAGATATTTGGCGATAACACATAGCGGCCAATAATTGCCAAATTAGATGGCGCATCAATCGGGCGTGGCTTTTCTACCAACTCTTTTACTTGAAATAAGTTCGGTGAAAATTGCTTGCGAATCCCGACAACCCCATAACTGCCAACATCCTCGATAGGTACTTCTTGCACAGCAACAACATTGCATTTTTCTTGCATTGCAATCTGCATCAGCTGGCCCATGCATGGCGTATTCGAGTTGACAATTATATCATCTGGAAGAAAGACTGCTATATGCTCCTTGCCAATCACATGCCTGGCACACCATATGGCATGGCCAAGACCAAGTGGCTCTTTTTGGCGTAAATAAATGAAATTAGAAGCATGAATAATTTTGTTAACCCCATCCATCAGCTCTTCTTTTTTATGCAGCGCAAGGTGCGCATCAAGCTCTGGGTATGGATCAAAATGATCCTCGATAACACTCTTATTTTTGCCAGTAATAACAATAAATGTCTTTAGACTTGATTTAAGGCCTTCTTCAACAATGTATTGAATGGCCGGCTTTTCAAGCAAAGGCAACATTTCCTTAGGCGTGGTTTTTGTCGCTGGTAGAAACCGCGTACCCAAACCGCCTGCAGGAATAATGGCTTTCGTAATCATTCTCTCTCTCTCCTTTGCCATTGTCTGAGCTTTTTATTCGTTCAATGCGGTCACCAAAATATCAGTAACCATAATGTCCCACCTAGCCGTGGCGTCTCCTCGCCAAACAACTAGAATTGCTCTAAGAATTTCAGCTTTCCGCTATACAAAAGCCTAATATCATCTATGCCATATTTCAGCATAGCCAAACGTGTCAACCCAAAACCAAACGCAAATCCTGCATACTGATCAGGGTCAATACCACCAGCTTTAAGCACATTTGGATGCACCATGCCGCCAGGAAACACCTCGATCCATGTCGACTGCTTGCACACAGAACAACCATTCTTACAAAAAACACACCGCATATCAATCTCAAAACCTGGTTCAACAAATGGAAAGAAGCCAGGACGGATGCGAATATCGAGCGTATCTTTTTCAAATAACGCTTTTAAGAAGGTCTGTGCCGTCGCAAATAAGTGACCGACCGTAACATTTTTATCTATAAACAACCCTTCACACTGCATAAACTGATAGTCGTGCGAAGCGTCAACAGCTTCATGACGAAAGGTCCTGCCCGGAGCAATGCCGGCAATGGGAGGCTTGCGCTCCTGCATAGCACGAATTTGTACTGTCGACGTATGCGTTCGCAACAAGTGCCCCGCCGCATCAGTCCAAAAGGTATCGTACATATCTCGCGCTGGATGATCTTGTGGTATATTTAACGCACCAAAATTATAAAAATCTGTCTCAACTTCAGGGCCATCCCAAATTTCATATCCCATAGAAAGAAAGATTCGTTGAATCTCTTCAACGATGTGCGTGTATGGGTGCAAATGACCACGTTGCGCTTTTGATACGCCAACCGTCACATCAAACAGCTGCTCTTTGACTGTTGCGGCTTGTGCTTCTTGCTGCACCAAAAAATCTCTGCGCTTGTTGATGCTCACTTCCGCTGCTTGGCGAAGCTCCTGCAATAACGGACCAACAGCTTTTTTGTCGTCTAGCGACAATTCTTTCATCTGAGCTAGAAGTTGCGTAACACTGCCCTTCTTTCCTAGCACAGCAAGACGGATCTCTTCGACCTCTTTAAGGCTTGTTGCATGCGCTAATTGGTCATGAAGCTGAGTTTCTATAGTCTTGATAGTTTTTTGCATAATCTTCTCTATTGTGTGTAAAACCTGGAATTATCGTAGCATGTTTTATGCTTTTTCCTAGGGGTATTTTTGGATGCTAGCGTATTTTCAAGGTTAGAAGCGTGCATAGCGCAAGTATAATAGCAATGATCCAAAAGCGAATGACTATTTTAGTTTCCTGCCACCCAAGTAGCTCGAAATGATGATGAATTGGGGCCATTCTAAATATGCGCTTGCCTAGAATTTTAAACGACAATACCTGCAAAATTACTGATACGGTTTCCATAACAAAGATGCCGCCAGCGATAAGTAATAAAAGCTCCTGATGAGCCATAATTGCCATCAATGCCAAACTTGCGCCTAGTGGCAAAGAGCCAACATCACCCATAAAAATTTGCGCGGGATGAGCATTATACCACAAAAACCCTACCAGAGCGCCAATCAGTGATGCACCGATAACAACAAGCTCTGCGGTCCCGGCGTAAGGAATAAAAAGGTAACTTGCCAGTTTGCTATGGCCAGCCAAATACGCAATGATACCAAAGGTCGTAAAGCTGCAAATAAGGGGCCCTGTCGCCAAGCCATCAAGCCCATCAGTTAAATTAACCGCATTACTCGTAGCAACCATAACGCCGGCAGCCCACAAGATAATAAAATAGCCCAGATCGGGATTAAGGTGTTTCAAGAATGGGATACATATCGTCGTTGTCGGCGCAACAAAATAGTACCACGCGCCAGCTATGACAGTAGCAATAAGCAGCTGCAGGCGAAATTTAAAAGAGGCAGAGACGCCCTTTTTTTTGGTTATTTTATACCAATCATCAAAGAAGCCAAGCGCCCCAAATCCAAGTAAGCATAGGTAAAAAATCCATACGCGATGATCATGCCAATTGCACCAAAACGCACTCGATGTAAAGCATACCGCCAAAATAAACAGCCCTCCCATGGTGGGCGTATTATTTTTTTGTTGGTGCGATTCTGGTGTCCATTCACGCACGTTGGAGCGAAACATCTTTTGGCAGAATGAAATAAAATTACTACCAAAAATAAATGAGATAATAATTGAAGTCAGCAACGCCCCCATAGTGCGAACACTGATATACCGAAAGATATTTAGAAATGAGTAGGTATGTTGCAACTGCAACGCAATGTGGTAAAGCATACGGTATGACCTCTTTTAAAAAGACAAAAGTTTTCAAAAAGAGATTTAAGTATATCACAGTTGTGATGCTTTACCACTTCACGTTGCTGTTAGGCACTCACCGCCGCTGCAGGCATTGTTGGCACAAAATGCACAGCAAGGCGTTGGAGTATTTTTGGCTCTTGTTTAGTCAACTCACCAAAGGCGACAGGATTATCTTTTGCCAATTGCAAAAGGGCTGCAACAGAGTTTTCTGAAGACCCTACCGCTTTTTTTGAGAAAAAGCTTTGAACCATTTGAATCACTTTAGCTCCTGCAGGAATAGCACCAGCAGCAGCGATATGACTTAATATATTATTGTTCTGCAATAAGGGCTGCAGCATTGGATGATCACAGATACCCTTTGGCAAAAGCCACTCAAGTAATGTTTTAGCTTGTTTGCGATCAGCACTATGCCACTCTGCACAGGTATGCAACACAACCAACATCTGATCGAGCGTATCAAGCAATGGATCGTTGCTTGTACTAATCAAAACAACATGCACAACGCGCCAGAACATTTTTATATAATCTATAATACCAACCGGCACGTGGGTTTTTTTAGCATTTGCCTGAAACCGTACCGTCTGCATTGTTTTATGTACCTGGTGTGAAAAAAGAGCATTATTCGGTTGATGCTTAAAAAACGTATCGGTTAAACGTGCATAACTTTCTGCAATATCAGGATTTTTTTCTTTAATCGCAACAAAGCCTGGCGAATCAATAATTGCTAGGTGCAACGCAAAGAGCTCAGCGAGCATTGGCTCAGTAAAGGTATTACAGATCGTAAGAATCTCAACCTCCGGCAAAACTCGTTCTAGATAGCTGGCCATATAATGAAATACTTTTCGTATCGATTCATCTTCAGCACTATCAAAGGCCTGATTAATAGATCCTATGGTCTCTTTAATTTTCCCGGCCAAGGCTTCAAGGCTTTTATACATGCCTGATGGCAATGAGGAATCTACACTGCTATTAAAAAGCTTTGCATAGTCATGCATACATGCAAAATAAGCATTCGCAATCGCCTCATATTGCACCCCAAGATCAACAGATATAAGCTTTTTGACAGCCTCATCTTGCCCGTTAAAATAGGCAACAATCCACCAGCCAGCCACTTGTTGCTTATATGCTTCAAAAACACAGGTGCTAATCATGGCATTATCGATTACTAATACCTTGCTGCCATCCTGCATTTTGAGCTGCCTGAGCACAAGCCCAACCAAGGGGAGTAGCGCAGTAAGCATCATATCTTGCTGTTCGACAAAGCTAAGCCCTTTTTTTATAACGGCATGAGACGATTGGTTGTAGCCTAAAGCAAAGAGCAGTACCTTTTGATATGTTTTCTGCATAGCACCAACAAACTGTTGCATGATCGCAATAATGGTCATTGCCGCAACTTCATCGCCTAGCTCAATGCGAGCCTTAGCCTTACTCTCAAGCTGTTTCCACATGCGCTTAATAAGAGAAAGCGCATCTTTCTTTGGCGACTCGAGCAAAAATGGGTCAAAGCAAAGTTGCATATCGTTGAAAAATTCATGTTGTACGTCTTGAAGTTTTTGCTCGGCGCCAAAGAAAGTCGTATCAGCAAGCTGTTTATTCGTAGCTGCATAACCACTGATACAAAGTATGTTTGCCATGATGCATATAATGTTTATAAATCGCTTATTCATGCCAATCACTCCTCACAACCGGTGCTTGTGTGGTTTAGAGTACCGCTTGTGATGCAAAAACAATGCTATCAAACGGAGCTCGCAGCTTAGGCATGTACAGATCAATCATGTAGCGATAAACATCAAGGTTTTCTTTGAGATGAGGTGATCGCTTCATGATGAGTGTTAATTGATTCAGCACATGAGACTGCACAGTCTGGAACCACCCATGACCAGCAAGTAGCTCATGAGTAACCGCATCAATACTGCTAGGAGTTCTTTGCAAAGCATCAATTAAGCTAGCCGCGGAACCACAGGCAAGGAAATGCCCAACCAATAATTCAAACTTACTCATCTCAGCAAGCTTCTCTTCTTGAGTGCTATTTAACAAGCCACATGCATAGAGGTAACGATAATCTATTAACGTTTGTACTTGCTCAGTAGTTACTCGAAGTTGCACAGCCTGTTGATTAAGCCAATTAACATAGGCATGAGCCGCAGCTTGTTTAAGCTCAAAGGCATTCCGTGCTACTATTTTTTCGTACTTATCAGCTATGTGCACAATCGATGCTTCATGGTCGCTCTTTGCTTTTGCCAATTGCTCAAGCAAAATAGCCGCTCCTGCATCATAGATTTTTGCTAACTTAGCCATTATTCCTACTGCATCAAGGGATGGGGTAGCACTGTGCTGATTTGGAATACCAGTCCCCATGCTCACAGCTAGATCATTAATAGCTTTTAATAACTCTGTTGGTACAGGCATATTTGCTGCTTTAAACTCATCTGCTTGTTTGCGAAGCTGTGCTAATGTTGCGACATTCTTTTTTTGATTAGATTGGGGAACTTCAGTATAGTCTAGCGGCCAAACCATGGCATATTGCTTAAGCTGCTCAATTTTAGCCTCTAAGCCCTTAGCAAAACGTATTCCCATTTCCGATGCCTTAAATTTGGCAATCTGCGCTTGCTCGCTGCGAGCCTTTTTCTCAGCTTCTTTATGAGCAACCACTGCTTGTGGATGAGAAGCAAAGTAAACTTGACGCTCTTGAACAAGACGACGCAAACCATTCACCAGTACTGCTGTAAATGCTGTAGCCGTGTCTACCGCAGACAACGTTGTCGTTTTATTAAGGAACCAGTGAGCATTATCAGTAACAACGGTCACAACCGTATGCATCGGGGCTTGAGCTATTGCAGAACGAACAGCCAATGGTAGGTTTTGAATCTTTGAAGCTGAATAGTGTTCGACAGCAAAGACATGATTAAATGGCGCCACTGTTTTAGTTATGCTATCAAATACCTTGCGATCAAGGAGTTTAAAGCCTTTGTTTACCAACTCATCTTGCATATCAGTAGTAAATGATTGGCCAGCGTAACCAGCAACAGTTTTAGCAATAAGTGCTGCAGAGTCACTATTTTTTGCAACAAGCACTTCCACTGAGTACATACCATCAAGCGGGTTGTTGTTATTGCTTGTCATTGCAGACCAACAAATATCGGTAAAATCAAGAAGCTCTGGAGCATAGGTTTTAAGCTCATTGTATATAGATTGGGGCAACAAAGCAGTAAGACTTGGTATGTTGCCAACAGCGTCAGGTAACTTTGTTAAGCTCAAACGCATCAATAAGCGAGCCATTTCATTACGAACATACGCCTTATCGCCACGGTGATCTTTGAGCAAGAGCGCAAGCTTCAGTCCAATCAAGCACAATGGATTTTTGCTGCAGGCCGTAATTAATTGTGTAACTATTTTTTGTTGTTCTATTTTTGCAATCACACCTTTTTGTGCAAGCAAGAGCGCAAGACCTTGCGTACTTGGCTTTTCTTGTCCGGGCACAAACGGCTTAATCTGCACATTCATTGCGGGCAATGGCAACAAGCAATCGCCTGCTCCTGCAAAACCCCAGGTTAGCTGAATTGCAACATTACCAAAAGCAAACTCGCATGACTCATCAGCGGCATACGTGGTATTTTGGAATAACGTCCACGCTGCCTCATCATTTGCCAGTGCTGCTACTAGTTGCACCTGAGCTTCTGCTGGCGTTGCCGGCATCGCGTTAGCATTCTGCAATGCCTGCGCTACAAAATCTTGTGCCATCTTAGTTGCCTGGTCTACGCCAATTACACCAGCGACAAGCTGATTGCATGATAAAAAAGAAACTAGTACTAATCTTAATAGTGTCATGAAAAACCCCTCCCACAGGATCATAGTGCCTTTGCTTTATCCCTAACATTTTTTAAAGCTCAATAACTCTAGCAGGTTTGCAAAATGGATGCAAAAGCCCCCCTCAAAACCATCGCAAACATGGCAAAAGCCATGTTTTAAATACAGACTGAATTATTGACAAAGTAATTAAATGGTGCAGACTGTGTGCATGAATAAAACCATACAACGCTTAAGCTGGATTATCGCCGGTACAATCACCATTGCAACAGCCTCATGGGCAGAGTTTTTGGTGCAAAAAAAGCACCATCTCATCGGCGGTGGCATTAACCGCGTTTTTCTTTTTCTACTGATCAATACCCACGTATTGATCATGGGGCTTTTACTTTTTTTGATCATACGACACGCTATAAAGCTCTTTATGGAGCGCCGTAACGGTGTAGCTGGTAGTATTTTTACACGTAATTTGGTGCTGAGCTTTATGCTTTTTTCAGTCCTACCAGCTACATTTACCATGGGTGTGGCAGGGATGGTCATTATCAAAAGTATCAACCAGTGGTTTCAAGTACGTCTCGATAATGTATTTTTTGATACAAACAAGCTCCATAGCGAGCATACCAAGCAACTACGCGAGCAGCTTGCCGCAACCGGAAAAACGCTTGCTGCAATGCTATCCAAAACTCATCCCGAAGAAACCAGGGCCAGTATTGCGCGTAATGCACACGTTACGCTCTATGATTTTTTAATCCTAGAAAATAAGATGCCGCAACTTGCACAAGAAGCTAGCTTATGGCGTGCCTTTAGAAAGCTTAATGACCGCACAACCAAAAGTTTACGTAAACGGTTTATACAGCTCTTACACCAACATCGCGGCGGCAGCGCTTTTGATTTTTTTGGATCACTCTATTGGGTAAAACAAACGCCTCATGGGTGGGTGCTCTTAGCTTACCGTTATCCAGCCAATATTCGTAGCGCATTGATCAGTAGCGAAAGCGCCCACTATGACTACACCATGCTGCGACAACTACGAGGATCTATCCAGCTTTCTTATGTTTTTTCTTTTGCCTTACTGGTCTTGCTTATTATTTTTTTATCACTGTGGGCAGCTTTTTACCTAGCTCGTGGGATAACAAAACCATTGGCTCAACTACTTGAGGCAACAAAACGACTGCAAAATGGCGAGGTTGGTGTTACGGTACCGGTACTGCCGCAAAGCGATTTGCAGGTTTTGGCAGAAGCTTTTAACCAGATGACACAAGCACTCATGATCGCGCAGCAGCGCATTGAGCAAGAGCAAAAAGTAAAAATTTGGCAGGAAGCAGCCAAGCAAGTTGCACATGAAATTAAGAACCCGCTGACCCCAATTCAGCTGGCAACAGAACGACTGCAACGTAAATTTAGTAAGCAACTCGAAGGAGAGCCACTTTTTGAAGACTGCACAAACACTATTATTGACCAAGTTGCTACGATAAAAACATTGATTCATTACTTCGTGCAGTTTGCATCTTTACCCCCAGTACACATTGCGCCTCACCACATAGCTCACATTATTAGCGATGTATTTAAACTATACCGCGCAAGCTACCCAGCAATCACTTTTACTATTATTGAGAATTCTATGCTGCCTGTCGTGTACACCGATGCAGCCAAAATAAAGCTTGTACTCATTAACTTACTTGATAACAGCATACGAGCTTTTCAGCACAGCAAAAGTAATATTCAGATGATAACAGTAACCCTTGGCATAAATGAGCAAACTAACGTCGTTACCATAACCTATGCAGACACAGGACCAGGGATCCCAAAACATTTAAGAGAGACGTTGTTTTTGCCCTACGTCTCAACCGATAAAAAAAATCTTGGGCTTGGCTTGGCTATTGTACACCAAATCTTCAAGCAGCTTGGTGGCTCAATAATTCTTGATCCTACAACGCAAGGCGCAACATTTGTATGCCACCTCCCACAACACCAAGACCGTCCTAAAAACGTGCCACTGGCAGCAAA
The DNA here is from genome assembly GCA_945872225.1 of candidate division TM6 bacterium UASB124. Taxonomy (GTDB): domain Bacteria; phylum Babelota; class Babeliae; order Babelales; family RVW-14; genus CAIKAH01. Next base: position 12,305 of record CAMBZK010000001.1, on the reverse strand, counting down.
TAAAGAGTAAAAAGTTTTTTTTATTCCCTTTTTCAGTGTCTTGCGGTAGTATGCTGGTATTCTTCAAAATGTATATTTATTATCTTATTTCCTATTGGAGATCCATATCATGCAAAAAAATATGTTCCTTAATCTTGCTGCTGTTGCTGCGTTGACTCTTTTGAGCGCCTGTGGCGGAGCTGAAGAAGCAAAGCCTGAGCAAGACATGGCTGCAGCTGAAGTACAAGAAAACGTACAAGTCGCAGAAAACACCGACGTTGCTCCTGTAGCAGAAACAGAAGCTCCTGTAGAAGAAGTTCCTGCAACCGCTCAAAATGATATGCCAAGCGAAGAAAGCAAGGCATAAGCAAGACGCTTGATTGCTCTCTACTTTTGTAAAAAAAAGACGCATATTCTATGCGTCTTTTTTTTGTCTCAATATATCTTTATGACTCATCCACTTCCCGCGCTGCAAAAGCCTTAGCTAAAAACTTTTTAACCTTATACTGATACTCATCAGGCTGTAATGTATGCAATAACCCATGCCTACATGGCGGGCCTATCCATATTTTTGAGCGCTTATTTTGCACATTCGCGTACAAGCGCAAAACATTCTTTGAAGCAACATACGTGTCTGTTGCGGCATGAATAAACAGAATAGGCTTTGTAATGTGCCTTACGCATTCGTCAGGGTTCATTTGATAAATGTCACAGGCTGCAAGATAATTAAACAGCCAAGTAATGACCGGAAAAAAGGGATAAAACGGCAAGAGCGTCTTACTCGAATAAGCTTTCAAAATAGTACTGTTGAGCTGCGCATAGGTTGAATCTATAATCAAGGCATCAGCCAATGTTGGCTCAGCCTCTGCAGCCTTAAGAGCAGCTGCGCCCCCCATCGAAAAGCCCAAAACAACCATAGGTAGATGAGCAAATTGACGCTGCTTAGCAACTGTTTTTAGGTAGTTGGCTGCAGCAATCACATCTTTGGATTCATGATACCCAAGAGAAGTTATCTTTCCATCACTGTTACCATGCGAGCGAAAATCAAATAATAGAATGTTCCAATCAGGAAACAGATCAATATAACTGTACATAAATTCTTTAACACTACGGTACCCATGGCACAGCACAGCATTATATTTCGCGTTTTTACGCTCGATTAAAAAGCCAGAAAGCATAACACCATCAGTTGATTCAAATGAAACAGGCTTAAGATCATGACGCATGAGCAACTCAGTGCGAACCTCTTGCGCAAGCTCTGATAAGCGCTTGCCATAAACAACACGGTCACCAGCAAACGTAAGCTCAGCAAGAACTTGATACGATATGCCCAGGACAATAGCCCCACTGATAATCAGGCTTGCAAGACTGTATAAAATAATTTTTTTGATTAGCTGGTATCGATTTGTCACAGGCTTAACCCATGCTCATAAATGTCTTTTCCGGCCAAAAAATGCACATGCATATGCATCACACTTTGCCCGGCACTGGCACCATTATTGGTAATCAAGTTGAATCCTACAATACCGGCATCTGCCGCAATATCGCGAGCCAAAATAAGCATTTGAGCGGCAACCGTCGCCTCTGTGTCACTCATATGAGCAACAGATTCGATATGTATTTTAGGGATAATAAGATAGTGAACTGGCGCTCTTGGCGATATGTCTTTAATAGCAATTGCAGCTTGATTCTCTTTGATTATAGCGCTAGGTATTTCTTGTCTGATGATCTTGCAAAAAATACAGGATGGAGCGGCCATAAAACCTCTTTTCCTAGCTAAGAATGGTGCCGAAGGTCGGACTCGAACCGACACAGTATCGCTACCGCGGGATTTTGAGTCCCGTGCGTCTACCAATTTCGCCACTTCGGCACACTACGAATAAACGTGCCTATATGCTAACAGAAAGCCCTACAAGGTCAAGGAAAACGGTTAAAATTTTATTAAAGACCCAAGCTGCATGATCGGCAAGTAAAGCATTAGAAGCAGCCCCCCAATAAGCAAACCAGTTACTATAGTTAAGATCGGCCCAATCAATGTTGTAAATAAGTGAGCTTGTTGCTGAATAATACCAGCAAGCTCCTGCTTTGCCTTAACAAGCATCGGTACCAAATCGCCAGATTCTTCGCCAATACTGAGCAGCGGGCAAACCAATGCCATAGCTTTATGGTGCTGCATTCGCGCGAATCCATCGCTAAGCCTCCTACCCTCCTCTAAAGCCATAATACTATCTTGTATCAGCTTTTTAGCCTCAGGATTATGAGTACTGCGCCCCATAACCTTGCAAGCCTCAACAATAGGCAACCCATTGCTCGCATAAGCATGCATTATGGTAAGCCAGCGCAATATATCGGCATTAAAAAGTGCTCGGCGCAAGCCAGGCAAACCCGCCAGCAGGGGTATTAACGATAACTGCTTTCGCATAATTTTTAGGCACACCAACAACCCAAGAGCCATAGACAGCCCTGCTATCAATTTTTTAGGGGTGAAAAAAGCCGCAATGCTCGCTCCAAGAGCAACAAGCGCTGGTGGCTGGACTTTGCACTGGACATACAACTGTTGAAACTGCGGCATCAAAACAACCGTAATCACACCCATAATAATTAACGCAACCACTATCGTCATAAGGGGACCAAGGCACGCGTTACGCATGGTTTTTTCATACTCACTGTCAGCCAAGGTCATTGCACTAATGGTATCAAGTGCTGCCCCAAGCGTGCCGGTCTCTTCGCTTGTCTGAATAAGTGGTTGCACGTAGGCTGGCACGTAATCATACCCCTGCAAGACCATTGCCAGCGAATGCCCCTGGTCAAGCGCTCCTGCCATAACGTGCAAATCACGACGCAGTATCTGATTCTGCTGGACAGATGCCAACGTCTGTAAGGCTTGCTTTAACGCTATGCCTGCTTGCAAAAATGACCCTAGTTGAGCAAATAATTGGTGGCACTCGTATGCTGATGGTGATCGATACAGCCATGATTGCACATACCGCCACCCCGGAGAGGCTTCACGCCAGGCAATTAATGCTATGCCTTGCCCAAGCAACAACCCCTGGAGCATTTGCCCACTAGTAGCCTCAAGCGCCCCTTTGCATTTTTTACCATCGACACTCATTCCCTGCCAGCGATACAAAGGCATAGCGCTCCTTATCTGGCAAGCAGCTGTTGTTGCTGCTCAATGCCAAGGCGTTTTAAGGTTGTTTGTTCATCAAGAGAGCTAATTGTTATAACTTTTTTTCGACTCGTTTGCCCTTGAATAATCCGCACGTCAGCCTGAGGAATTGACAGTTTTTTAGCTAAAAATTTAACGAGCTCTGCATTAGCTTTACCATCTTCTGGTGGGCTCTTAAGACGACAGGTAATAATGCCCTTAGCCGTCTGCAATAACTCTTGTTTGCCAGCCTGGGGAATTACCGTAAGTGCGAGCGTGGTAGCCATAAAAGCCCCTTTTTTAAAAAAAATGATAAAAAGACGAGACAAAGCACAGAAGTTATCATATACTACCTTCACCTTTGACATCAAAAAATATGAGATTTTTATAAAAATTTGCGCCCATAGCTCAATTGGATAGAGCATCAGACTACGGATCTGAAGGTTAGAGGTTCGAGTCCTCTTGGGCGCATATATTTTGTGGAGAGATGGCTGAGCGGCTGAAAGCACTCGCCTGCTAAGCGAGTATCTGGGGTAACCCGGATCGAGGGTTCGAATCCCTCTCTCTCCACCAGTTTTCGCTAAGGCTTCAGCTGGCACGGCCAGTCTTTTATAAAAAATTCTTACGGAGAGATGGCAGAGTGGTTGAATGCAACGGTCTTGAAAACCGTCATCCCGTGAAAACGGGATCGGGAGTTCGAATCTCCCTCTCTCCACCACTTTTTGCTCTAACAAGCTTCTTCTATTGCCTGGCAGGGCTAAACAAAATTACTACCTATGCTTCGATAAAAAAAGGGCCTGACAAACACTGTCAGGCCCTTTTAGACTTCTTAACGCTTCAAATTATTCTGGAACATAACTTAGAATAGATAACCAAAAAATTTATTTACGCGATCTCCGCAGCTGCGCATCCAACGCTCTCCTCATTACATATAGAGATTCATTCGCGTCGCTGAGTCTCTTCGCGAGCTCTCTCGCTAGATCCTCCCTGATTGCTCCTTCTGCTTCTAGCGTTCTAATGGCAGTCCCTATTTTAATAGCCTGATTCTCTTCTGCTTCTAACCTCACATTTTGCTCAGTATCTGACAGAGTCTTCAAAGCCATGGCGAAAGGATCTCTATTGCCTGGCTTCATCTTCAAAATGTAATCCTCTAGTTGCCGCAAGAGCGAATTAATATCAGCACGCGTAAGAGGAGCAACTACCTCTGGCAGCGCTACTGGCAGCGCTACTGAATCAAGATCATAAAGCCATTTGAAACATTTATCTTCTTTACCAAAAAGGGCTGTACTGTGATATGAAAATATACTACGGCTACCCCTATTAAGGATATTATGTATCTTCTCCTTAATATCATAAGCGGCAGAGCCAGCACCTTCGTATATTACTCTTAAGTCATCGCTGATGTTTTGTAGCTCAGCTCTTCCATGATCTCCTCTAAGTTCACCATTATCACGGCGACGTAAAAAATTATCAACTCGTCGTTGTACAGGTAATAAAGGATCTTCAACCACTGTAGCTTTGCCAGCACCTGCAGCGCCTTCAGAGTCACTATCACTAGCCCCTGCTGAGGCACCACCTGCTGAAGGCACTGAGGAAGAAGCTCTGCGTGAATCTATAGTACGTCTAAAGTGCTTCAATTTTTCTTCAGACGCCCCAATGAGCGTAGCTCTCTCTGTTTCGTTAATCCAACGCAACAGTTTAACGCGATTCAGTTTGTTCTCTATGTCTTTATAATGCGAATCGATCCATGCTAATTGCTCCGTAAGAAATGCGGAAGGAAGATAACTCTCTAGCAGGTTTACACTCTCAGCAATTTGTGCCCACAGAGCATAAAATTCTGTTTTTGCTTTGTGGGCACGGTAAGCAGACTGCATCTTACGTGCTACAGCAAGCTTTTTTGCAGGAATAGGTTCGCCTGATGCAGCAAGCTTTTTTGCAGGACTAGGTTCGCCTGATGCAGCAAATAATCGCCCAGCCGAAAAAATCGCTACCCCAAAGAGTGCTACATTAAGCAGCTTTTTACTATTTTTGATACTCATTACCCTCTCCCATTGTTATAATAAAAAATAAAACATATTACTAATTGAATAATAAAACAAAGATTGCTTGAAATGCAACAAAATGCAAAAAAAATTATTAATAAATTTATAAAAGCCCCAGTGGTAAGCATTTTTATGCCGTACTGGCATGAGCTCAATGCAATGCCCCCCCCCAAAGCCCGAGTGTTGCAAATAGTATTAAAAATTACGGGTTTCTCACTTAAAACGGAGAGATGGCAGAGTGGTTGAATGCAACGGTCTTGAAAACCGTCATCCCGTGAAAACGGGATCGGGAGTTCGAATCTCCCTCTCTCCACCATAATTTTGTATCTTTAATAGCCTGGCAGTACTGTCAGGCTATTTTTTCGGCCTCATTTTATTTAGCCTATCTTTGCCATTGCTCTCTTTTTTAAAATTTTGTTATATTCACGCCTGATTTAAGCATCACCAAATATTAACAATAGAGGGCTTAACAATCAAAATGAAGTGTCGTGCATGCTCACGAGAAATGAATCAAGCAGAATTTTTGACACATCTTGGCATTTGGTTTTTAAAACAGCTGGGGCCTTTGGCGGCTGACGGTTTGATGCGTATTGTTATGAGCTATTTTGGCCTAACAAGAGGTATTTTAGATAGCGTCATGGTAGCAACTGCGCATGACCTTGGTTTTCAATGCCCACACTGTAAAAAAGATACGTCCTGGGATCCTGCTCCAGGGAACGAACAAAAAGACCCAATAAAAAGACCGCTACCGTATAGTGCTGATGAGGATGTCATTAGATTTTAAAACCAATCTCATTGAGGGGGAAGGCAATGAAGGAGTTAGGAATTTTAATAGTAAGTTTTGCGCTGTTGCAATCTAATAGCTGTAATGCAGAAAAACCATTGTGGGAAGAGCGCATGGAGATTTTGTGTGCATGCTTTCATGACATTAGCAATGCTACTTCGCAGTGCTGGCAGCGTTGCGGAGGGATACGTACGGTATTGGTTTGCGCTCAATGCAATGCCATCTCAGACCTAGACGATCTTTTAGTACCGCTAGCATTACAATCTGTACACAACTCACTTGGAGAATCAAGTGAATTTGATCAGTTTAAAAAGCAATTACAAGCCATAGAAGCAATGTTACTACAAGATGCAATTGAGCAGGTTTGTGATTTTATATTATCTCGAGCTAGCTCAACATCTTTCCCCTGCTACCGTTGTAAAAACCATATCTGGCGAACAGAAATGCAGGGCAAGCTAGGTCTATAAAATCCCACACTCAATTAATTTAAAATCGATGCAAAGTCTGGCAGCTAAAATAAAAAAATCTTGCTACCTTGTTACTTAAAAGGAATCTGAAAAGATACGCAAAGCACAAGGAGCTATCTCATGTTGCAACCATCCGCAACAGCTACCCCAACCACTCCCCAAACAGCCCGCTTATTTGCCATTGGACAGCAGTGTCGGCTTGCTATTGCCACCATGCTCACCAGCGTCAGCAGTTCGCACTTAGGCTGTTCGTACTCCATAATCGATATTCTCGTCACGCTCTACCACGCCGTCATTGATCTTGATGCTATAAAAAAACAACGCCCAAGCCGTGACTACGTTATTTTGAGCAAGGGGCACGCGGCATCAGGGCTTTACGCAGCGCTCGCATCCGTTGATCTTATTCCACGAACAATGCTCAGCAATTACCACCAAGGGTTTTTAGGCGGCCACCCAACGCGCATGCCTGCGCATGGCGTAGAAGCAAGCACGGGGTCACTCGGCCACGGTTTATCGATCGCCGTTGGCATGGCACTCGCCGCACAGCACGATGCGCTGCCATCACGCTTTTTTGTTATTGTTGGCGACGGCGAATGCCAAGAAGGATCCATTTGGGAAGCTATCACCATGGCAGTACGCCTCAAGCTTGATAACCTCACCGTCATTGTCGACTACAATAATTTACAAGGGCTTGATCGCAGCGATGACATCGCCACCGAACCACTCGATGGCAAGTTTAAAGCATTTGGCTGCACCGTTACGCATGTTGATGGCCATGACCACCAGGCGCTTGCAAATAATTTTGGAGCACCCCGCACCCCTCAACGCCCACGTGTTATAATCGCACACACCACCAAAGCAAAGGGGGTTCCATTCATGGAAGACAAACTTGCCTGGCACTATAAATCATGCAAGCCAGAGGAATATGCATTGGTACAAAAACTATTGGAGGACGCATGAAGCGCACCATTTTAGTAACCGGCGGGGCCGGCTTTATTGGCGCTAATCTAGTACATGAGCTTGTTACCCTTGATGACACCACCGTGCACGTACTCGCTGAGCCCGGTAGCAACTACTGGCGGCTTGCAACAATCCTTGAGAAAATCACCGTCCACGAAGTTTCGATAACCAATCACGCCGCTATACGGCAGTTAGTTCTCTCACTGCGACCACATGAAATTTACCACCTAGCAGCTTATGGCGGTATGCCAGACCAGCAAGACCAGGCTGCTGTTTTTGCTGTCAATTTATATGGCACCATCCACCTACTCAACGTTTGCAAAGAAGTTGGGTTTGATGTGTTTATCAACACGGGCAGCTCATCAGAATATGGTAAAAAAAATATCCCCATGGCTGAATCTATGCCACTTGAACCGGTAAGCGACTATGCCGTTGCAAAAATAGCCGCCACCCATTTTTGCCTTAAAGAAGCCCTTGTGCACAAGCTACCGATCTATACCGTGCGCCCGTTTTCAGTCTACGGCGACTACGAGATGCCAACACGCTTAATCCCTACGATCATTTCGCATGCTTTGCAAAAAAAGACCATGTCGCTAGCCAGCCCGCACAACGTGCGCGATTATATTTACATCAAAGACATGACCGCCCTCTACCACACCATCGCAAAACAAAAACCAACAACGGCGCTTGTTTTTAACGGTGGCTCTGGCATACAATCTTCCACGGATGATGTCGTTAATGCCGTAGAAAAGATTACACAAACACCACTCACCATCCAGTGGGGGCAAGCAGCTTCACGGCCATGGGAGCCAACACATTGGCAAGCAGACATTTCCTTGGCAAAGACTGTGCTGAATTGGCAACCACAATACAGATTGCAACAGGGGCTCTCTGCGTCTCTTGCGTGGTTTGAAAACAATCTTTATCTCTACGACAACCAAATAACTCACACGCCCCCGCTACCGAGCCAGCCAAAACTGGAGCTACCATGAGATCAGCATTTATAGCTTTTTTAGAAGAAGCAGCTCACCACGACCCCAGCCTCTATTTTATTGCTGGGGATGTCGGGTTTTCTGTTATTGAAAAATTTAAAGAGCAGCATCAACACCGCTACCTGAACGCCGGCATTGCTGAGCAGAATATGATTGGTGTCGCCGCTGGGTTGGCAATGACGGGCAAGCGGCCCTACGCTTATTCTATCGTTCCCTTCGTTACGCTGCGCTGCTATGAGCAAATTAAAGTTGATATCTGTTACCAGCAGCAACCAGTCAAACTGGTTGGCGTTGGTGGTGGCTACCAATACGGCGGCATGGGCGCAACGCACTACGCGCTCGAAGATGTTGGCGCACTCCGCTTGCTGCCAAACATGACCGTAGTTGCACCAGCAACCAAAGCAGAATTAGTTGCCCTCATGCCACAGATTCATGCACACAACGGGCCTTTATATCTACGGCTGTCAGCACTACCACTGGTTCTTGAGGGAACACAACCGCCAGTGCTCGGGCAACCGCATGAACTTATTCCTGGTAATGACGTAATCATCATTGGCTCTGGCTACGGCGTTGAACTTGGTTACCAGATTCAGCAGCAGCTCCAAAGCGAAGGCATCGCTTGTGGGCTTGTTAGTTTGCATACCATTAGCCCCTTGCCAACAGCATGGTTTGCAGCGCGACGACCGCGCGCTATTTTTACCATCGAAGAGCACTTTGTTATTGGTGGTATGGGCGAAGCAATTGCTCATTGCCTCATGGAAACGTATGACTACAAAGTTATTTTTAAGGCCTTGGGCGTACCGCATACCTACGGCAATGAAATTGCCAATTGCACCTGGCTACGCAACAAAGCTGGCTTAACCACAGAAGCTATACTGCCACAAATTAAGCAGCTTCTTGGGCAACAATAACCATTTTTTGCCTTGCGCTATCCCAGGTTATAAATAGTGGGTCGGTGGCTAAAAACGCGGCATCAAGCTTGCATGCCGCTATCGTTTTTTCATATTTAAAATAATAAATAGTCCGGCGTTGAAAATGAGGAGCAAGCCACGTCATTGCCTGTGCAACACAGGCATCAAACAGTTCTGGTGGCAAGCCATAAAAGCACATCGTACGTTCAAATATAGTTGGGTTTTCGGCGACCAAGGTTTTAAATGATTGCGCAACAAGATCAGTTTCGCGTTCGCTTACACACATGCGCTTAACCAGAAAGCCTGCATTCAACATACTAATTAACGTCAGCCCAGCAAACGCAAAACGATACTGTCGCCAATTTGTCTCATGTAGAATTTTAAGCGCTAACGCGATCAAGCCAATAAACAACGGCATAGCCATGTAAACATACCGTGGATGATAGTGCCGTAGTGTGTACGTTGGCCAAGCAAACAACAGATAGCTTATAGTAAAAAATAACAGCCAGGCAGGCGGTTTTACAAACGATAAAAGCCAGATAAAAAAAGATACTAAAAGCACCAATGTCAACATTTTTTCAAGTTTGTGGAATGGCGGAAACCAGTCAAGGCCAACGAGATCAACAAGTATATTCGGTAGGTTGATAAGCCATCGCAACATAGCGCTACCTACACCTGATGCGCTAGCTATATCAACCGTACTTGTTGACGTATTAATGGGCCAAGCTTGTAATGCGTTTTGAAGAATTAACCACCGTGTTAAGACCCATGCACCAAGAGCAATCAACGATGGCCAGCTGAACAAAAAACACCGCTTTATCCAATCCCAGTCAATAAAAGCATGCTTATAAACCAGCATATGCTCAGCTAAAAAAACCATACCAAGCCATGGCACGAGCGCTAGCGATTGCTCTTTTAATAATAAATTATGAAATAAGCAGAACGCTGCGGGAACACCCCAAATAAAGCGATTTGTTGTGAGCGTTTTGTACAAACACCAGATAAAAAACAAAATACACAGCGCTTCTATAAAATAAAATTGTACGGCTATCCAACGCAAAAGTGACCACCACGAATGATTATAAGCAAAAAAGCACGCCAAAAGGGTCGATGGCGCAAGGGGCAACAAGGTAGCCAACAGTAAAAACAGCATAACTACGTTGCAAGCGTGCAACAGAATATGAAGCAAAAAAAAGATATACGGGTTAACCCCAAAAAGATTGATCTGAATGAGCCTATAAAAATAAATAAGGGGGCGGTACATAAAACCAAAAAGGGTTAACGGCTTACTTCGGTCTACACCATGAGCTTGATTATCAGCCGCACAATTTTCTTCAACGGTAACATCGTCTATAAAAATAGTTTTGAAAAATGAGCCACGCTGTTTTGCCTGCATGGTATGTAAAAAATCACCATAGCTATCCCAGAAAAAATTCATTTTCCTGAATGGTAGCCCTAACGAGCAAGTAATCATGAGGAATAAGCCAAAACTAATCAGCCATTTTTTTGTAGCTATTTTCATATTATTTCCAGCTTATATAACCGTAAAAAATAACAATCGTACTTACTTATGAGCTTATAAATAAGATTTTAAAAGTACACGACAAGACCACTAACCTTGACTTCATTATGTCATGTGCTACGGTTTTAAAAAGGTTGGATAAAGGAGGAGTAGCAATGAAAAGAAATTCAACACCTGTTATGATCTTAGCTGGTGGCCTCGGTACGCGACTACGCGAAGAAACTGAGTATCGACCAAAACCTATGGTGCCGATTGGTGGTCATCCCATTTTATGGCATATCATGAAAACGTATTCCTATTACGGTTTTTACCGCTTCATTATTTGTCTTGGGTACAAAGGCACCACCATTAAAAATTACCTTCTTAATAATCGTCTTGATGGCGTTGATTTTACCATCAACACAAAAACAGGCTTGATTACTGAGCACCAAATTAACAACGAAGAGTGGGAAGTCACCCTTGTTGATACGGGGCAAGATGCCATGACCGGATCGCGCGTTGCTCAAGCGGCTCGCTATGTTGATGGCGAGCGCTTTATGCTTACCTATGGCGATGGCGTTGCTGATGTTAACATTGAACAGTTATACCAATTTCATATAGCACATAAACAGGCTGCGACCATTACCGGGGTCAACCTAGTTTCACGCTTTGGCAATCTTGAAGTCAATGGCGACACCATAACCTCATTCGCTGAAAAAAATACCATTGAAACTGCCTGGATCAACGGTGGTTTTATGGTGCTAGAAAAGCGTTTTTTGAATTACCTATCAACAGAGCCATCGTGCGTTCTTGAACAAGAGCCGTTTAAAAGAGCTGCTGATAATGGACAACTCATGATGTTTAAGCATCACGGCTTTTGGCAGTGCATGGATACCTACCGTGAGTATCAGATGCTTGAAGAGCTCTGGAAAACGAGCGCGCCATGGAAAGTATGGGAACATGACACCAATACCTTTACACCTGCAACCAAACAAACTACCCCATGGCAAGAAATCACTACAAATATTGAGCAATCATGAAGTTGCCAAACTCAACGTTCTGGCATAACAAGCGCGTTCTAGTCACTGGTGCAAATGGCTTACTTGGCCCATGGCTCATTAACGATCTTATTGAGCACGGCGCTCACGTTGTTGCGCTCGTGCGAGACTTGCTACCACAATCGCTATTTCATACCACTGGCCTAGACGAGCACATTACCGTCTGCTTTGGCGCTCTTGAAGATTATGACGTGTTGCTACGCGTTTTAAACGAACAAAATATTGATACAGTTTTTCATCTTGGAGCGCAGGCCATTGTTGGCTATGCAAACCGCTCGCCCATCTCTACCTTTACGGCCAACATCACTGGCACGTGGAACTTACTTGAAGCTTGTCGTTTAAGCCCATGGGTAAAACGTATTGTCATAGCATCTAGCGATAAAGCCTATGGGGAGCATAAAAAACTGCCATACAATGAAGATGCGCCTCTCCAGGGCCGTCATCCATACGATGTCTCAAAAAG